>NZ_KV789094.1:67117-90073 GCF_001807465.1 Actinomyces sp. HMSC08A09
CGGGTGCGGCGGGGTCGGCGGGAGCGGGGTTCCCGCCCGCCAGGAGACCCTTGTCGCGCAGGTTGTCGACCAGGCCCGTGATGCGCTTGGCACCCGCCTCGTCGATGTCCTGGGGCAGCTCCTCGATGATGGTCGGCAGGGGGCGGACGCCGTCGAACTGGCCCACGATGAAGGCGGCGGCCGCGCCGAGCCGGTGGTACTTGCCCGAGTCGGAGTCGAACAGCATCGGCTGGTTGTCCATCCCGACGATGAGGCTCACCCCGCGGCGCAGGCGCGGGATCGGGTTCGTCGGGCGGCTACCAGGGATCGTCGGCGTTGTCCTCGCCGTACTCATCACCGTGCTCATCGTGGGCTCTTGGCTCCCTCAGGTCGGTTCACGGGGCTCCGGGGTACCACCAGTGGCGGGTAGGGGACCCCGGTCCCCTACCCGCCACCATGGGGTCGTCAGCAGGACGTCGTCGACGCGCTGGCGGCGCAGGCCGGGCACGAGGCCGAGGCCGCGCTGGCCGGGCACGAGGCCGAGGCGGCGCTGGCCGGACAGGACGCGCTGGCGCTGCTGAAGGCACAACCCAGGGCGTTGCCCTCGGGCAGCTCCTCGACGCCGAAGTCACTGTCGGCGAGGGTGAGATCAATCGAGCTGTTCGTCATATGCTGTTCACCTCCTTCTCTCAGGTGTCTGGTGGGCAGGAGCGGGACCCTTTCGGGCCCCGGGGGTCCGGTCTGCCGGGACCGGGCCCCAACCCCGCGAACGGGGTGGTCTGTGGAACTCTGTGACGCGGTATGCAGTTCTGGGTCCGTCTGGCCGGCGGTGGACCAGCGGGTGGGCCGACGGCGCTCGCGGCGGGCAGGCCGGGACTAGCCGGCCGCCTGACCTGGCGGTTCTGTCTGCGGGCTGGCGATGGTGACGGCGAACATCTGGTGGCGGCTGACGCCGTCGGAGTCCAGCAGGTGGCGCACCGCCGAGGTGGCGAAGCCGGCGAAGACCGTCCCCACCAGTCCCCGGGCGGCGGCGCGCAGGTGCAGCGAGTAGATGAGAGCGGCGCTGCGGCTCATGGTGAAGCGGTAGCCGGCGGCCCCGCCCCAGGCGTCGGCCTCATCGAGGTTGGCGGCCACCGAGACGATGGCCCCGGCGCGGGCGAACTCCTTCTGCACCGCCATGCCCTCGATCTCCTCGGCCGGCGGCAGGGGGCGGACGAGGTCGACGCCGTCGAGCCGCACCCGGTAGATGCCGGGCTCGGCGCCGCCCGGGCGCAGCAGGAGCACGAAGGGCTCCAGGGGGCAGGCCGCCGCGTCCGTCCCCCAGGTGCGTGCGTCGTCGACCAGGGCGTCGCGGACCATGCCCAGGAGGGCCTCGGCCTCGAGCGGCTCGGTGCCGTAGGTGGTCGACGACGAGCGGCGCTCGAAGGTCTCGTGCAGGCTGTGAGGGTAGGGGTCCTGGGGGCCGGGGACGAGCGCGTCCGGCACCCGGCAGTCCAGCGGCGGGCGCGGGCGTCGCGCGGCCAGGCCGTCGGAGGTTGGCTCGGCGGGGCGAGTGTCCGACCCGGCGGAGAAGCCGGAGATGAGCTCACGCAGCGTCTCGAAGTCAGTGCGCACGGCTGCCTCCCAGGTCGACGACGATGCAGGCCGGCTCCCGGGCCGGGTCGGTGCCCAGCGCCCGGGCGATGCGCTGCTCGTCCCAGCGGGCCCGGGCGCGCAGCGGCACCCCCAGGGCCTCGGCGACCAGGCGGAGCACCTCGAAGGAGCAGCCGCAGTCCTGGACCGCGATGCGCAGGGCGAAGGAGAAGTACTTGCGGGCCACCTTGTCCACGTTGCCGGTCAGGACGATCCGGGCGCCGACGCCGTCGGGCAGGAGATCCGGCCCGGCCTCCGCCGCTGCGTCCGTCTCCGCGTCTCCCCCCGAATCCACCGCCGAGGGGGCGGGGCCGATGAGGGCCAGGGCATGGTCGCGCTCGATGTAGACGTAGGTGCCGGGGGCGAGCCGCTGCCCGGCCGCCGCCCCCGTGACCTCCTGGTCGCTCTGCTCGTGCTCGGGGACGAGGACGTAGGCGGTCACCGAGCCGATGTTGCCGCCGGCGGCCGTCCAGCGGCGCAGCTTGGCGCTCAGCGGGGCCTGGGGGGTCTCAACCGGCTCCGCTCCGGTGGGTTCGGCGCCGAGCGGCTCACGCACGCCCACCGACAGCGCCAGGATCGTGGCGAGCTCGCTCAGGGTGGGGCGGGCGAGGACGTCGGGCTCGGCGCCGTCGTCGGTGAGCGGGTGCGCGATCGGCCAGGGCTGGTCGAGGCGCTCGAGGTCGGCCGGCGGCAGGGGCGTGCGCGGGCAGACCGGCCAGTCGCGGAACTCGCGCTGGAGGCGCAGGTTGGAGGGCTTGTAGTGCTGCTGGTGGCCCTTGGAGTCGACGAAGGCGGCCGGCGGGATGGCCACGGACTGCTCGTAGCGGGCCCCCACGGGGGCCGAGGGCGCCACCGGCACCGGCTCCTCGCCGGCCCCGGCCACCGAGCAGACGGGGCAGCCGGGGCGGGAGACGACCGGGCGGTCGGAGTAGGTGAAGGTGGCCAGGTCGGTGCGCCGCGCGTCCCCGGGAAGGTGGGTGACGGTGGCGCGGGCGATGAGGGCGGCCACCGCCCGGGCGGCCAGGCCGACGATGATGTCGTGGCGGGCTGCCTCGGGGCGCGGGCCGATCTCGGGCTCGTCGGCGCAGGCGCAGGCCAAGCAGGGCGAGAAGGACTCGTCGACGTAGGGGCCCACCGTCACCGCCTCCTGCTCGGCGCGCACCCGCAGCAGCGCGATGCCCTCCTCCCGGCAGCGGCGCGCCACCTCCTGGGAGCGGGCCGCGGAGTCGGCGGTCTCGACGAGGACGGTGAGGGTGTCCCCGCGGCGGGGGGCGCTGTCGAGCCTCACCTCGGGCAGGGTGGGCTCCAGGGCGGCAACCATCTCTCCGGCCAGCTCGGCGTCCCCCACGACGGCGACCCGGGCGGCGGCCAGGCGGCGGGCGGCGTCCTGCCAGGAGTCGTTGACGCCAGTGGAGTCGCCCAGGCGGGAGAGCAGCCGGGCCAGCTCGGGCGCCGGGTCTCCGGGGGCGGGCTCGGTGTCGCCCTCCTCGACGATGCCGCCGGTCCACAGCAGGGAAACGGCCTCGAAGGCGGCCTGGGGGCCGACACCGGTGACCTCGCCGATCTCATCGAGGGTGCGGGTGCCGTCGCAGGCCTGGAGCAGGGCGCCCATGTGCTCGCGGGCGAAGGCCCCGCCCAGGACCTGGCTCTTGCGGGCACCGTCGATGATCCAGCCGGTCTCCTCGGGCCGGGCGCGCAGGCCCAGGCGCACCACGGGCTTGCGGGGGATACGGAACTGCAGGTCGCGGCGGGCGGCGCGGCCGACGTCGCCGGCGCGCATGACGGAACTTGTGGCATCCCCGGCCATCTCAGGCCACCTCCCCACGCCGCTCGGGCAGGAGGGCCGCGAGCGCAGGCAGGCCGTCGCGGCGGCCCTCGTAGCGGCCCGAGCAGGTCTCGCAGCGGTCCACGGCCACGGTCGGCGAGCAGGTGGTGATGCCGGAGACGAGGTCGATGGTCCACACCTGGCCACCGATCGGGGCGACGTCGTCGGCGCCTTCCGGGGCCGGGTCCTGGGGGCCGGGGGCGTCGAGGGTCTGCAGGGCCAGGGAGATGAGGCCGGCGCCCAGGAGCACGTGGTGGTGGGCGTAGGCCTGCTCCAGCGGGCCGTGCTCGGAGGCGACCTCCGGGGGCAGGGGGCGGTAGCCGTGCTGGCGGCGGCGCCGGTCGTAGCAGCGGTAGCAGGCGCTGCGGCCGGGGACCACGAGTGGCCCGCAGCGTAGCTCGGTGGGGAAGAGCTCCAGGCCCAGGGAGGGCATCCCCCGGGTGAAGGACAGGGTGTCGAGGTCCTCGCGCAGGCCGGTCTGGTCGGGGTCGGCGATGAGGACCGCGCGGTCGGCGTAGGGGATGTAGGCGCTGACCAGCCCGTGGTCGACCGGGATGATGACGTCGCTGGGCCCGGCCAGGCGCGTGGCGACGGCGCGCGCGAACCCGCCCTGGGGCAGGTAGGCCGTCACCGGCCCCATGGGGGCCTGCGGTGCCGGCGACTGTGCCGGCTGTGCGGCCGGTGCGGGCGGCGTCGTGCTCATGTCGGGTCGGGGCTCCTGGGTGTCGGTCAGTGAGGTGGACGGAGATGCGGACATCGGGCTCAGGCGAAGGGCTGGCGGACGGGGTTGATCCCCGCCTCGTCGTGGACGGTCAGGCCCATCGCCCGGGGCGCCTGGTAAAGGCGGGGCGTGGCGAGGTAGCGGGCGTGGTGGCTGAAGGACAGGGGCATGGCCTCGGGGATGAGGGCCTTGATGACGTGCATGCCGATCTGGCGGGCCTCGTCGGTGGTGATGTCGACGACGATGGCCTCGGCGCCGGCCCGCTCCAGGTTGGCGACGACCTGCTCGAGCGGGTCGGGGCCGGCACTGCCGCTGGCGCCGTCGGGGCTGTCGCTGCCGGCTGCGGGCCTGGACGCCGGGAGGGTGCCGATGTCATCGAGGGCGTGGACGGGCCGCTCCCCCTCCAGGAGGAAGTCGAAGACGTGGCGCATGGACAGCTCGGCGTCGGCCAGGGCGCCACCGACGACGGTGAGGTCCTGGCCCTTGATCTCCTGGGCGCGCGGGCCGCGGGCGTGGCTGCGCAGGGCGATGCGCAGGGAGGCGAGCTCGCGGTAGATCTTGGCCAGCGCCCGCTGCGGGTCGATGTCGCAGGTGGCGGCCACTACCTGGGCCAGCTCGGGGTCGACCTGGGAGGTCTGGACGGCGTAGAGGGTGGGGACGCCGTAGTCGGTGGTGGCGTCGAACAGGTGGGTCTCCAGCTCGGTGGAGGTGCCGACCCGGTGGTACTCGGCGACCTCCTCCCCCAGGGTGGAGGGGTCGACGGCGACCGCGGGCAGGCGCAGGCGCTGGAGCCAGGTCAGGGCGATGGAGTCGCGCTCGATGACCTCGAGCAGACCACCCAGGACCGCCTCGCGCAGGTCGGAGTGGGCGGCGGTGCCGGTGGAGATGGGGTTGACGAACTGCTCGGAGGGGGTGCGCACCGGGAAGTTGAGGTACGTCAGCACCGCTGGGACGAAGACCTCACGGCCGCGGGTCAGGGACCAGCCGCGCACCCATCGCAGGGGGACGCGGGGGTCTGAGGCGATGAGCCCGCAGTCGGGGTCGGCCAGCTCGGTGGCCGAGCACGCCGGCCAGCGCTCCGGTCCGATCGCGGCCTCGCCGAGACCGGCGGGGGTGTCCCACACCAGCTCCTCCTCCGTCCATGAGCAGCTGGAGTAGCGCTCCATCGTCTCCACAATCGCGATGTGTCTGGCGCGATCGGCGTCGATGGCCCCGCCGGCCCCGTCGAAGTTGCCCGCCTCGGCACGGTGATTCCAGGTGCGCTGTGACCTCAGCGCCTCAGAGGGATCACCCAGAAGACCGGTCCAGATCGCGAAGACCGGCTCTCCGGCCGCTTGGGGCAGCTCGGTGGAACGGGAAACCAGGCCGAAGGGAGACTCGAGTAACGCAGCGCGAGCCAGTGACGGGGCGACGCCCTCAATGAGCGCAGAGCGGTACACGGACCCTCCTTCCTGGGAACGACAGAGGAGGCACACTTGGGGAAGTGCCGTTGGCCATGAGCCTGCCGGAATCCGCCGGGGCCTCGCATCGCCCTTTGATCTATTGCTTTCCTCGCCGTTTGGATGGCTCCCTCCACCTTTCGTCGGGGCGCGTCTGAGGGTGTTTACACGGCGATCATCTTTTTTCAGGTAGTTTGTTCACTGTTCCCAGCAGACCGCGCCCCCCACTGATCGCGGACTGCACACATCTGCCCAAGGAGACTCATGTCTTCCCAGATTTCTCCCGATTGTGTCGGCCTGGCCCTGGTCGACGACGACGCGATGGCCCTGGCCCACCTGGAGTCCTATTTCTCCGACGTCGAGGACTTCACGATCCTCACCGCGACGCGCTCACCTCGCGCCGTCCTGCGATTTGTGCAGTCGCACCAGGTCGACGTCCTCATCACCGATGTCCACATGGAGCACATGGACGGCGTGGAGATGACCCGGGAGGTGCTCCGCCTCTCGCCGTCGACCCGGGTCATCCTGCTGACCACGGTGGACACCGACGAGGACCTCCTGCAGGGCCTAGGAGCCGGGGCCAGCGGCTTCCTGCTCAAGAGCGCACCGGCTGAGGAGATCATCGCGGCGGTGCGCACGGTCCACTCCGGGGCGAAGGTCGTGGCCCCGACGCCGACGACGCGCCTGATCGACTACGCCCTGGCCTCCGTGCGCGGCGCGGACGGCAGCGTCCACCTCTCTCAGCGGGAGCGCGACGTGCTCCGCCTCCTGTGCGAAGGGGCCTCGAACCGCAAGATCGCCTCCCTGCTGGCCATCGCCGAGGCAACGGTCAAGTCCCACATCACCGGCCTGTTCCATAAGACGGGGACGGTCTCGCGCCTGGAGATCGTGGTGTGGGCCTTCAAACACGGCTACGCCTCCAACAGCCCCATCACCATCCCGGCCACCAGCGCCCCGAGCGGCTCGACCCCGGGCTCCGCCGCACCCTGAGGCGCGACCACTCCCTGGGGCCGCACCCTCGCGCCCCTCGCGTCTCAGCCGTTGAGGGCCCGGATGACGATGAACAGCAGGACGAAGAGGATCCAGCCGATGACCTTGGCCGGGCTCGTGCTGGACCGCGAGGACGACGTCGGCCTCCTGGCGCTGCGCGAGGAGGCTGGGGCGTTGTAGCGCTCCATCCCGAAGGAGGCGCCGGGGATCCCCGGTGCACCGGAGGGCGGCGGAGGTGCGGTCGGCAGGCCGACGGCGGGCGCTCCTCCCACGGCCCAGGGGTCGGCCTCTACGCGACCCGGGGCGGCCCCGACCGGCCCGGCGATCCCAACGGGCCCGGCGATCCCCGGCACCGGGTAGGGCGCCGCGGGCGCGAAGCGTCCGGGCGGCATCGGGGTCGGGGGCGCAGGCCTCACTACCGCCGGCCGCTGCGGGGGCGAGGCGGGGGTCTGCGAGACCCGGGCCGAGGCTGTGCGCGAGGTGGTGCGGGCGGAGGCGGTATGGGCAGGGGCGGTGTGCGGCCTGGCCGTACGCCGGCTCGACGACAAATGCCGCCCGCCCCTGTTGTCGCGACCGGTCGCACCGGCAGGCTCGGTGGCCTCGGCGTCGGCGGGCTCGCGGCCCAGGCCGTTGTCGTCGTCGAACAGCGGTGAGCCCATGAGCGGGTCGCCCAGGACGGAGCCGAAGGGGTCCTCACCCAGGCCGATGTCGGAGGGCTCCCAGCCCGTGGGCGCCAGCGACACCGCATCATCCGCGTCGTCGACGCCGTCAGAGCCGCCTGTCCGGGCCGCCGCGGCCTCAGGTCCGCCACGCCCACCGTGCTCGCCGCCAGGGCCGGCGGAGGCTCCCCCCATGCGGCTCACCCAGGCGCGCAGCTCCGGGGAGCAGCCCGGGTTGTCCACAATGACACCGCGCAGGTCGGGTCGGTTGCCGGCCAGCACCATGAGGCGCCCAGCGCCCGCCCTGGGGTCCCGGGCGAGCTGGAGATCGGGGTCATCTGGCATCTGGGGCACCGCGTCGGAGTCGGCGGAGCCGGGCGAGGCATGGGCAACGGCGGTCATGGCACGAGCATCCCACGTCCCCTGACGCCATGTCCCGGATCCGCGCCCATCCGACCGAGCACCAGCAACCACATACCCCTCAGGGGTATTTGACACCCCTACCCCCTAGGGGTATGGTCCATGCCGACCGAGACAACGGAGGAGACATGGCCGGCTACACCGGATCCAAGGAGGACTACCTCAAGCGCCTGCGCCGCATCGAGGGGCAGGTTCGGGGCATCTCCCGCATGGTTGAGGAGGACATCTACTGCATCGACGTCCTCACCCAGATCTCCGCCGCCACCAAGGCCCTCCAGGCCGTCAGCCTCGGCCTGCTGGAGGACCACATGAGCCACTGCGTCCTGCACGCCGCCCAGGCCGGCGACGAGGAGGGCACCGCCAAGATCCGCGAGGCCTCCGACGCCATCGCCCGGCTCGTGCGGTCCTGAGCGTCACGGCCCGCTTCGCGGCGAACCACCTGGTTCCCGTTCCGATCCACCCGTTTTCCGCACACACTTCCCAAGGAGTGAGAGATGACTGAGTTCACCGCCGACGGTATCGACCGCACCACCACCCTCAAGGTCTCCGGACTCACCTGCGGCCACTGCGTCGCCCACGTCACCGAGGAGCTCGAGGCACTCGACGGCGTCAAGGACGTCTCCGTCCTGCTCAACAAGGGCGGGCAGTCCACCGTCACCGTGCTCTCCGACATCCACCTCGACGACGCCGCCCTGGCCGAGGCCATCGACGAGGCCGGGGACTACACGCTCGACGCCGTCGAGCGCGACGACCGCGAGCGCTGAGCCCGGACATGCCCCGTCGGCGCCCGAAGCCCGGGTGCCGACGGGCGGCAGCGGACGCCAGCAGACAGCACAGGACGACAACGGACACAGGAGGCTCCCATGAGTACGACCAGCCAGGAATCCGGCGGGCAGCAGCGCACCGTCAACCTCTCCATCGGGGGCATGACCTGCGCCAGCTGCGTGGCCCGGGTGGAGAAGAAGCTGAACAAGCTCGACGGCGTGAGCGCCTCGGTCAACCTCGCCACTGAGTCGGCCCGCATCACCGCCCCGAGCGCGGTGAGCGTCGATGACCTCCTGGCCACGGTCGCCCGCGCCGGCTATACCGGCGCCCTGCTGGACACCGCCTCACCGGAGGAGTCGTCAGCCTCGGAGGCGTCACCGGCCGGGGAGCCCGCGTCGGCGGCGTCGGCGGCACCGGCGTCGGGACCGTCCGGGCCCGGCTCGGACGGGGGTCGTCGCCGAGCAAAGGGTGCAGGCGGCCGCGCGACACTGTCCATGGCGGCCGCGGCGCCGGCCACGCGCCCAGGCGCCCCCGCTGGCACCAACAGCACGAACGGCACCACCGGCACCTCCCCCCGCTCCGCCTCCGGGAGCGGGGCAAAGTCCCTGGGCGCCTCGCATATGGAGCGAGCCGCCGACCTGCGACTGCGGCTCATCTACTGCCTCATCCTGTCGGTGCCGATCATGGCGATCTCCATGGTGCCGGCCCTCCAGCTGCCGGGCTGGCAGTGGGCGGTGGCGCTCATGGCGCTGCCGGTGGCGGCCTGGGGGGCCTGGCCCTTCCACAAGGCGGCCTTCCGGGCGCTGCGCCACGGGGCCTTCACCATGGACACGCTCGTGTCCCTCGGGGTGATCGCCGCGACCGGCTGGAGCCTGTGGGCGCTGGTGCTCGGCGGGGCCGGGCACATCGGCATGCGGATGAGCATGGAGCTGCTGCCCCGCTCCCAGGGGCATGCCGCCCACATGTACTTCGAGTCGGCCGCCTGGGTGACCACCTTCCTCCTGGCGGGCCGCTACGCGGAGGCGCGCGCCAAGTACCGTTCCGGCGACGCCCTGCGCGCCCTGCTGGAGCTGGGCGCCAAGGAGGTGACCCGAGTCGTCCTCACCTCGCCGTCGGGCAGCCGCGACGCCGTCGACGTCCTGGACGAGGACGGCTCGCCGCGCGCGGAGGCCACCCGCACCGAGGAGCGCATCAGTATTGAGGACCTGGCGGCCGGGGACCTGTTCCTCGTGCGGCCCGGCGAGAAGGTGGCCGCCGACGGCGTCGTCGTCGAGGGCCGCTCGGCCGTGGACGCCTCGCTGCTCACCGGGGAGTCCGTACCCACCGAGGTCGAGGCCGGACAGACCGTCACCGGGGCGACCGTCAACACCTCCGGCGTCCTGCTGGTGCGGGCCACGGCCGTGGGCGAGGGGACGACGCTGGCGCGGATCGGCCGGATGGTGACGGCCGCGCAGGCGGGCAAGGCCCCCGTCCAGCGCCTGGCGGACCGGATCTCGGGGGTGTTCGTGCCCATCGTCCTGGCGCTGTCGGCCGCGACCCTGGCGGGGTGGCTGCTCACCGGGCACAGCCCGCAGGCGGCCTTCACCGCGGCGGTGGCCGTGCTCGTCATCGCCTGCCCCTGCGCGCTGGGGCTGGCCACGCCGACGGCGCTGCTGGTCGGTTCGGGCCGGGCCGCCCAGCTGGGCGTGGTCATCAAGGGCCCCGAGGTGCTGGAGTCGACGCGGGCCCTGGACACGATGGTCATGGACAAGACCGGCACGGTCACCCAGGGACGCATGAGCCTGGACGTCGAGGCCTGCCAGGAGGTGGGCGCCGGCGCAGACACCGCTGCGGGCCTGGCCCCGCTCGGGGATGAGGCGCTGCGCCTGGCGGGGGCGGTCGAGTCCGCCTCGGAGCACCCGGTGGCCACAGCCATCACGGCAGCCGCCCGCGAGCGATTGGGCGACCTGGCGACGCCGGCCGACTTCTCCAACCACGAGGGCCGGGGCGTCTCCGCCACCGTGGAGGGGCGCCGGGTCGCGGTGGGCCGGCCGGGCTGGCTCACCGGCGAGATGGGCGCCGAGGTTCCCGAGGCGGTGCGCTCCGCCGTGGAGGAGGCTCAGGACTCCGGGGCGACCGCCGTCGTCCTGGCCGTGGGCGGGGCCGGCGAGGCCGCGAGCAATGAGACCACGGCGCCCGACGAGGCCGCCACGGACAGCACCTCCGATGACTCCGACGACGCTGGCGCTGCGGCCCCGGATACGCAACCACTGCGGGCGCTGGCGGTCCTCGTGGTGCGGGATACGGTGCGGCCCTCCTCGCGGGAGGCGGTGGCGGCACTGCGCGAGCTGGGGATCCGGCCGGTGCTGCTGACCGGGGACAACGCCCGGGCCGCTGAGCACGTGGCGGCCCAGGTGGGGATCGACGCCGCCGACGTGCGCGCCGAGGTGCTGCCCGCCGACAAGCGCGACGTCGTCGCCGACCTGCAGGCCCAGGGCGCGGTGGTCGGCATGGTGGGTGACGGGGTCAACGACGCCGCCGCCCTGGCTCAGGCCGGCACGCAGGGCCTGGGCTTCGCCATGGGCTCGGGGGCGGACGTGGCCATTGAGGCCGCCGACATCACCCTGGTGCGCACGGACCTGGACGCGGCGGTGGCGGCGGTGCGGGTGTCGCGGGCGACCCTGCGGATCATCCGTCAAAACCTGTTCTGGGCCTTCGCCTACAACGTGGCCGCGATCCCGCTGGCGGCCGCCGGGCTGCTCAACCCCATGATCGCGGGGGCCGCCATGGCCGCCTCCAGCGTCATCGTGGTCACCAACTCCCTGCGCCTGCGCCGCGCCGGCTGACCGGTTGCCACCGTGCCGGTGGTCGAGACAACGCACCGGCACGGTGGCGCCGGCGGCGGCGCTCCCGCTATGCTCACGGCCATGACGACTCTTTCGCCCCAGGCCCGCACGATGATGGTGCGCACCCTTGGCGAGGGTCGAATGTGCATGCGCTGACAGCGCCAGCCGTCGCTGTCTGACACGTAACGGTGAGAGTCCGAGCCGCCTGAGACCGGCTCGTCGCACTCCGCGGAGGCCCGCCGCCCCCGTGTTCATCCCTCCAGTCACCCGCCACCTCGGCCGGCCCGCGCGCCGGCCCCCCTGAGCCCGACGCCGCAGCAGCGCCTTGCGCTCTCGCGCGTCACCGCCGCCAGGGCACCCGAGAGGACCTCCAGCCATGCACACCCACCTCACCCCCGTCTCCAACTCGGCCGACTCCACCGACTCCGCCTGTCCGGCCCGCCCCGACCTCACAGCCCCCCACGCACCTACCGCCCCCTCCCCCGCGGCCACCTTCTTCACCTCCCCCGCCGTCGACCCGGCCGTCTTCGACGCGGTCCCCGACCGCCGCGGCACGGCCAGCCTCAAGTGGGACTCCGCCGTCAAGCGCGGCCGCCCCGAGGACGTCCTGCCCCTGTGGGTGGCGGACATGGACCACGCCACTGCGCCGGCGGTCACCAGCGCCCTGCTGTGGCGCACCCGCCACGGCATCTTCGGCTACTCCGAGCCCGACGAGGCCTATCGGACGGCCCTGACCGGCTGGTTCTCCCGACGCTACGGCTGGCAGGTGGAGGCCGAGTGGAACACCGTGACCCCGGGCGTCGTGCCGGCTCTGGCCCTGGCGGTACGGGCCCTGACCGCACCGGGTGAGACGGTCCTCATCGAGGAGCCCGTCTACTACCCCTTCCGCGACGTCGTCGAGGTCAACGAGCGCACCGTGGCCGCCGTCCCCCTCGTGCGTGACGCCGACGGCGTCTATCGCCGCGACCTGGCCGCCCTGGAGGAGACCATCGAGGCGACCGGTGCGCGCCTGCTGCTCCTGTGCAACCCGCACAACCCGGTCGGCCGGGTCTGGAGCCGCGAGGAGCTCGCGGCCCTGGAGGAGGTCACGGCCCGCCACGGCGTCGTCGTCGTGGCCGATGAGATTCACGCGGACCTGGCCCTGCCGGGTTTCGCGACGACGCCCTTCGCCTCCCTGAGCGAGGCGGCCGCCGCCCACACGATCACCTGCACCTCGCCGTCGAAGTCCTTCAACCTCGCCGGTCTGCAGGTCGCCAACATCCTCATCTCCGATGCCCACCTGCGCAGGGCCTTCCGCCGCGAGCTGGCCACCACCGGCTACTCCCAGCCCAATACCCTGGGCCTGACGGCCTGCCGGGCCGCCTACGAGAGCGGGGACGCCTGGCTGGACGCCCTGCGCGAGCACATCGCGGCCGCCCGGGCCCATGTCGAGGCGCGCCTGGAGCGGATCGAGGGGATCGAGGCCGCCCCCTGCGAGGGCACCTACCTGCTGTGGCTGGACTGCTCGGGATTCCTGAAGGCCGCCGGGCTAGAGCCCGAGCAGCTCGACGAGGTCATGCTCAACGAGGCCGGGCTCTGGCTCGACGACGGCCGGATCTTCGGGGCCGGCGGTGAGGGCTTCACCCGCATCAACGTCGCCTGCCCCCGCACCACTCTCGACGCCGCCCTGGACCGCCTGGAGGCGGCCGTCGCCGCCGTGACCGCCCGCGCCGCCGAGCGGGCCGGACAGGGCCCCGCCGCCCTGTCGGCCTGAGCCGGCTCGCCCGGGCCGCACCAGGGGTGCCGGCCCGCAGGCGTCCAGTCACCGGTCACCGGCTGCACCGCCGTCGACCGTCAGTCATCATGTCTTCCCGCCGCCCCGCCCATGAGGAGAAACCGCTCATGACCAGTCCGTCCGCGCCCCAGCCCACTGCTCAGACCGAGTGTTCCCAGCCGCCGGCCGCCCGCACCTTCCCCGTCCACCACCACCCGACGTCGTCGGCCCCGGACCCGCAGCTCCGCCTGGAGACGCTGCTGGTGCGCTCGGGCACCGGGACCGACCCGGCCACGGGTGCGATCACGACGCCGATCCACCTGTCGACCGCCTACGGCCACCCGGGCCTGGGCGAGTCGACGGGCTACGACTACACGCGCACGGCCAGCCCCACCCGCGACGTCCTCCAGGACGCCCTGGCCCGCCTGGAGGGCGGGACAGCGGCCTTCGCCCTGTCCTCGGGGATGGCGGCCCTGGAGCTGGTGACCCGCACGCTGGCGCCGCACGGCAGCCGGATCGTGGCGCTGCGGGACCTGTACGGCGGCTCCTTCCGATTCCTGGAGGTCCTGGCCGAGGAGGGGGCGGCCGACGTCGACTTCGTCCTGGGCCTGGAGGGCCTGCGCGGAGCCCTGGCCGACCCGGCCGACCTGGTCATCATCGAGACCCCCACGAACCCGATGATGGAGGAGATCTCGATCCCCGAGGCGGCCGAGCTGGCCCACGCCGCCGGGGCGAAGCTGGTCGTGGACAACACCTTCTACACACCGGTGGTGCAGCGGCCCCTGGAGCTGGGGGCCGACGTCGTCGTCCACTCGGGCACGAAGTACCTGGGCGGGCACAACGACGTCATGGCGGGCGTGGCCGTGGTGGCCGACGACGCCCTGGCCGAGCGACTGAACTACCGGCTCAACACGACCGGGGCGACGCTGGGTCCCTTCGACTGCTTCCTGCTGCTGCGCGGCCTCAAGACCCTGGCGCTGCGCATGGAGCGTCACGAGGCCAACGCCACCGCGATCGCGCAGTTCCTGCGCTCGAGCCCCTACGTGACGCGGGTGCTCTACCCGGGGCACTCGGGCATGGTGAGCTTCGATCTGGCCGAGTCGGTGGACGTGGCCCGCTTCCTGGCCTCGGTGCGGGTGTTCACCTTCGCCGAGTCCCTGGGTGGCGTGGAGTCGCTGGTGACGTGCCCGTCGGTGCAGACGCACGCGGACGTTCCCGTCGAGGTGCGCGCCTCCTACGGGCTGACCGACCGGCTCATGCGCCTGAGCGTCGGCATCGAGCACGTCGACGACCTCATCGCGGACCTGGCCCAGGCCTTCGAGGCCGCCAAGGTCTAAACGGGGGTGCCGCCCCGTCTGGGGGGGTGGGGATGACGCCGTGTCGGGCTACCCCGACACCATCCGTCCAGTCAACCGCATGGTCTATTCTTCCTGGAGACGGGAGAATCGTGGCCATGAGACACCTACGAACATCCTCGCCACCCCAGACCACCTCACGGCTGACCCTCCTCACCCTGCTCGGTGCGCTCACCGCCTGCAGCATGCTCGGCACGAGCGCCGCAGCCGTCGCCAGCCCGTCCGCGCAAGGAGTCCAGCACGCCGTCGTGCTGGACAACAGCACCAACGCCGGCAGCGCCGCCGGTACCTCCCAGCCCACCAGCAGCAACAGCTCCAGCGGCACATCGAACGGTTCCAGCGGTTCCAACGGTTCCAACGGTTCCCAAGGATCCAACGGGTCCACGGGGGCGAGCGTCCCCAAGGGGCTGGAGTCCTTCTACCGTCAGAATCTCGTCTGGACCGACTGCCCCGACGGCGCCACCGGCACCGCCTTCCAGTGCGCCACCGTGACCGTGCCCCTGGACTACGACCACCCGCAGGGCAAGACCATCACGGTGGCCCTCAAGAAGCTGCCCTCGACGAGCCCCTCCCCTCGGGGCTCGGTCTTCCTCAATCCCGGAGGCCCCGGGGGAAGTGGCATCTCCCTCATCAATGCCCAGGCCGGGCTCTACAAGACCGGCGGCCTGTCGGGGGTCCTGGAGAACTACGACGTCATCGGCTTCGACCCGCGCGGCATCGGCCAGTCCACCCCCATCACCTGCTGGTCCCCCGACGACGTTCAGGCGATTATGGCCGGGCGGGCCGAGGCCCCCTCCCAGCTGACGCCGGGCAGCGCCACTGACATCGTTGCGAAGGGATCGCGCGAGGCCGCGGCCTGCCAGAAGTACACGGAGGTCCCTGAGATCCTCGACCACATGGACACCCGTTCGGTGGCCCGTGACATGGATGTCATGCGGGCCCTGGTGGGAGACCGGGACCTCAACTTCTTCGGGTACTCCTACGGCACCTACCTGGGGGCCGTGTACACCGAGCTCTTCCCCGACAACGTCGGGCGCGTCGTGCTGGACAGCGCCATGGACCCCACCCTGTCCCGGCAGGAGGCCTTCGAAGGCGATGCGGCGGCCGGGGAGCAGATACTGCACACCTATATCGAGTCTCAGCACGGCCAGGCCGGGTTCCCCCTGAGCGGCACAACGGATGAGGCCGTCTCCCGGCTCGCGACCTTCCTCGACGGCCTGGACGCCAAGCCGCTGACCGTTTCCGACGGCGGAGACCCCGTGGACCGGGCCGAGGCCACTACGGCGATCAGAACGCTCGTCGTCGCCTCACCTGAGAACTGGCCACTGCTCACCGAGGGACTGACACAGGCCATGAGCTCACACGACGGCACTACTCTGATGAAGAATGCCGAGTCCCTCTCGGGCGGTGAGGAGTCTCCTGGGACCGAGGAGCAGACCGTCGAGCTGCTCCAATCCGTGTACGCCTTCTCGGCCAACCGGTGCCTCGACTTCCCCGACACCGGGAACCAGGCGAGCTGGGATGCGGCACTGTCCTCCTACCGCCGCGACTACCCGGTCTTCCACCCCCTGCTGCCCCAGCACGACGCCTACTGCCACGGCTGGGGGCACACCAGTAAGACCAAGCCCGTCGATGTCGACGTCGACGCCACGAACCCGGTGCTCGTCGTCGGCATCCTGCACGATCCGCAAACGCCTTACGCGTGGTCCAAGGCGCTGGTGTCGAGGCTCCGTAACAGTCACCTGCTGAGCGTCGACATGTACGGCCATGGCGCGACCGGCCCCAATTCCTGCACAACCGCGAAGGTGAACGACTACTTCGTCAAGGGAGCGCTTCCCTCCGACGGCGAGGTCTGCGCGGCGAACCCGAAGCCCCAGGCCGGGGAGGAGACTCCGGCCGGAGTTGCACATCCAGCTGGAGGTGAGCGTCCGTCCGGCTTTGAGGCCGGCTGACGCAGCAGGTCAGCAGCGGCTCAGGTGGCCGCGCCGTCGGAGCCGGGGAGTCCCAGACATGGAAAACACCCCGGCTCCGACTGTTCAGCCGATGACGGGGTGTTGGTGCGCCCGAAGGGATTCGAACCCCCAACCTTCTGATCCGTAGTCAGATGCTCTATCCGTTGAGCTACAGGCGCATGTCGTTGCCGACGGGAAGAACATTACTCAGCGTCCACCCAGGGGACAAATCCTGTTCCCGTGAGGATGGGCACAGGGCCGGAGTCCCGCCGACGACGGGGCTCCGGCCCTGAGAGCCGTTGCGGCAGCGGTGCTCACACCGCGCGCAGCGGGCCGCTCATCCTGCGTTGGAGGAGACCACCGCCAGCACCGAGGCACCCAGCACCGCGTAGAGCACGAGGACCAGAACGGAGGCAATGATCCCCCAGACGAGAGTGGCCCTGGCCCAGTTCTTCTTGCTGACCGAGCGGCCGTTGCCGAAAGCGAGGACGAGGATGTAGACCACCCCGAACAGTGGGATGCCGGCCAGCAGCATCGTCAGCATCCAGCTGCCCACCGAGTCCGCGGTCTCAGCCTCCTCGGAGCGCGCCACTGCCAGCGCTCCGCCTTCCGCCGGCCGCTCGAATGGCGAGCCCGCTGCGGGAGGGACCATGTCGGAGAAGGATGAGGCCTGCCCGGCCGCGGCGTCGGAGGAGGGGGCCGAGCCCCACTGGGGCGCCGAGCTCTGCGACGGGAAGGCTGAGGAGGACGACGGCGCGGACTGGGCAACGGCCTGAGTCGCACCGGGGACGAAGGCCTCTGTGGCCTGCTCGGCCTCGGCGCGCGCGGTCGCCGTGGGGAAGACCGAGGACATGCCGACCTCGCCCTCCTGACGCCCACCGCTGAAGGGGTGCGAGTGAGGGGCGGGCTGCTGGGCGAAGGGCTGCTGGTCCTGCAGGCCCGCCGGCTGGGCCTGCGGCTGCTGACCCGGCCAGTGCGGGGTCTCCCGACTCGCCTCAGCGCCTGGAGCCGCACCGGCGACGGGGGCTGAGGATGTGCCCGGAGCAGAGGGGATCCCGGGGGCGGACTGGGCGAAGGGCGACGACGCGGGTGCGGCGCCGTCGGCAGCGGTGGACCCACCCCAGGCGGGCTGCGCCGGCTGGCCGGGCTGGCTCGGCTGGCCGAGCCCGCCCTGCTGGACGTAGGGGTTGGCCTGAATGTAGGGGTCAGCGGGCGCTGCACCGGGCTGGGCGCCCCCGAATCCGCCGGCGGCGGCCGGATCGGGTCGGCCGGGCTGACCCGGCTGGCCGACCCCGCCCTGCTGGGCGTAGGGGTTGGCCTGAATGTAGGGGTCGGCGGGCGCTGCACCGGGCTGAGCGGCCGCCTGCGCGGCACCTGTGGAGAAGGCGCGCGTCTGCTCCTCTGGGGGCGGCCCGGTGGGCAGGTCGGGCTGCGCCGGGCGCCACGATCCGGCCTGGGCGCCGGGAGCCGCACCAGGGACGGCACCGGGCGCCTGCCCCGGAACCTGCTGCTCGGCGCGTGCGGCGTCGAGCATGTCCTGGTTGATGAGGACGGTCCGGGCGTTGAACTCGTCGCCCTGTTCGGGGCGGGGCGAGCCGGAGGTCGGCGGCTGGGTTGCGTCGTGGTCAGACATGAGGTCCCTCTCAGTCGAGTACAGCATCACGCTATCCCGGATCCGCGCCGGAAGACACACAGGCACCCCAATCGGCCAGAGGCGAACGCCCTGACCGCCGGGCCGACTCGAGAGCCCGGCAATCCGTCGGGGAGTCGCGGGGGCCACCGCAACGAGCGCTCCGGCAACGACGAAGCCCCGGCACGCTGCTGCGCACCGAGGCTCTCGCTGTGGCGGAGATGGGGAGATTCGAACTCCCGAGGGGCTTCCACCCCAACCTCCTTAGCAGGGAGGCGCACTAGGCCACTATGCGACATCTCCATCGCCTTCCCACGGCTCCGCCGCAGGACGCACGGGCAGCCTACCGGGAGGATGCCGCGTGAGCAAACCGCCGAAGACACGGTGCAGGCGCCTCAGCACGAGGCACTGTGAGCGCCGGCCACGCAGGTGTCCTGGGGCCCTCGTTCACGGCCCGGGGCCGCGGGTTTCCAGGCCCCGCATGCCGGCACCGCCGGATCCATAATGTTAATGGATGTCTGTGGAAGTACACCGTGAGGCGAGGAGGACCGAGGATGGCGGAGAGCGGGCAGGCGGATGCGCGGGTCGCGGAGTTCATCACCGATCTACGTCAGGCCCTGGAGGAGGCGAGCGACCCCGCCCGCGCCGAGCAGCAACGGGCCTACCTGAAGTCCGAGATGGCGATGTACGGCGTCGGGGTCCCGGACACGCGGCGCCTCGCACAACGGATCGCCGCCACCCACAGCGACGTGTGGACTGAGGTCGCCACCTGGGAGGCGGCGCTGCGGCGCCTGTGGGACGGGGCGGCTCACCGCGAGGAGCGCTATGCGGCGCTGGCCGTCATCCGCGCCAAGCTCTCCGCCTCGCATGCTGGGCGCATGGAGTCCCTGGCGCTCTACGAGCACTTTCTGCGCACGGGGCAGTGGTGGGATCTGGTCGATGAGACCTCCCACGCCGTCGGGCTGGTGGTGCGTGAGCATCCGGCTGCGGTGGCCCGCATGCGCGTGTGGGCCACCGACCCGGATATGTGGGTGCGGCGCAGCGCCATCCTCTGCCAGCTCCAGCACAAGGCCGACACGGACCTCGACCTGCTCACCAACGTCATCGAGGCCAACCAGGAGGACTCGGAGTTCTTCATCCGCAAGGCCATCGGCTGGGCGCTGCGCGACTACGCACGCACGGACGGCGACTGGGTGCGCGCCTTCGTCCAGGCACATCCGGGCCTGTCCCCACTCAGCCGACGCGAGGCCCTCAAGCGCCTGTGAGGCCAGGGCGACCTCCGGCGGGGCATGCGGCGGGCCGCGCAGTGCTCTGCCGCTCCTCGCCGTCGGGGCACGTGCGAGCGTGCTGCCTCAGCCGCACGCCATCAGTTCCCATCGGCACGGTACCGCTCACGCATGCGGTCCACGTAGTCGAGGAGGTCCTGTCGCAGGCGCTTGGGGGTGATGACGCAGGCATCCGGACCGAGTCGAAGCAGAATCGTCATGGCATGCAGGTGATCCATGAATTCCAGCTGGAGACAGGTCCATCCATCATCTCCGGGAGGTTCGCCATCTACATCGGTCGTCGCTGCGCGCAACGTCCACTCCTGCACATCGCTCCAACGCTCGTCCCGCACCCAGACAGTGGCAGTGATGGCCTCGAACCTTTCAAGAAACTCCTCACGCTGTTTCCGCCATGCCGCGGTCATATCGAAACCGGAGTCGTCAGCACACTCCTCAGCGAGTACATCAGCCTCTTCGATCCGAGAGAGCCTGGTGAAGCGAACCTCGGTGCCGTGTGAGGCGCACAGGTACCAGCTGCGACCAGCGGCAACTATTCCCTGCGGATCGACGACGTCCTGCGTCGTCGTCCTCGACTTGTGACGGAAGACCATACGCAGTCGATGGCGCGTCAAGACCGCTTCCTGGACAGCATGGAAGACGGCGTCGGCCCGCTCGCTCTCAGGAAGGGGAAGTCACCCTTGAGGATCGACCACGACGCGCGAGGCAATGCCCATGGACCGGCTTCGATGGCTGTCGGGCACGGCGGCGAGCAGTTTGCGAGACGCGGAGGCGAGGGCGTCGCCAAGGCCCAGTGGCGCAGCACCCCAGCTGGTGAGACCTGCGAAGAGAGCCCGGCTCTCCTCACGGTTCAGTCCCGTCACATCAATGCGAAAGCCGGGGTCGATTCTCACTCCCCCATGAGGTCCTCGCTCGCACCATACGGGCACGCCCGCAGCCGACAGCGCCTCAACGTCCCGCAGCACGGTGCGCCGTGAGACCTCCAGCCGCTGAGCCAGATCCGAGGCGGACAGACGACCATGGGTACGCAGCAGCCAGATCATGGACAGCAAGCGGTCAGCACGCACCGGCTCATCCTCGCACGTACGTGACACAAGGTGGCACCAATGGTCTCTAACCTCGACGCCGTCCGCCCACCTCGTATACCCGTGAGAGTCTCAGGAGCATCACCATGACGACCTTCGTTCCCAACAGCGTCATCCTCTACGTCTCCGACGTCGAGGCGAGTACCACCTTCTACAGCCGGATTCTCGGTCATGAACCGATCAAGACCTATCCAGGATTCAGCGTCTTCGCATTGTCCGACGACGTCACTCTCGGCCTGCAGGCAGCCGACGAGATTGAACCCACTGCCGAGCCATACGTAGGCGGGACCGAACTGAGTCTCAGCAACGTCGAGCGTGCCGACGTCGATCGTCTTCACGCGCAATGGAAGAAGCTGGGCATTCCGATGGTTCTGGAGCCGACCGTCCTCGAATTCGGCTACACCTTTGTGGCAACAGACCCCGATGGGCACCGCCTGCGTGTGTGCGCCACTGATACCTCGAGCTTCGTCTGACTCGAGACCCTCGGCACCCTGCCCGTCACCAGGTGCAGGCCTCGACGCTCCGCAAGCTGTGCGTTCCTCAAGACGGCTGCTGTCGCCTGAGTGCGAGTGAGAACCGCCAACATTGACAGACCCCGCCCACAGTGCGGAGGTCGGTCAGCAAGAGAGCGCTCGGTGGCCTTCCAGCCCCAAGCCACGGGCGCGATGCGCCTCCAGCGCCTGCCTGCCGAGATGCTCACTACCCAGCACCTCACCGACGATACGGACAGCCTCGTCCCAGTCGATCGGCTCCGGCGCATACGCCTTGGCCAGGGCTGGATGGTCTTCCCGGAGTTCTTCACGAACCCTTGAGCTGAGCGGGCGCACATGTCCCTGCGCTCGAGACAGCACTCCGTTGATGGCCGCATTCAGAGCAATCCTTCGCCGCCCGGCGATACCGTGCTCGGCCTGGAAGGCCAGGTAAGGCTCTTCCTTCCGAAACTGGACCGCTATAGACAAGGCGTGCAAAGCATCCTGCGACCCTTCGATGCGTTGAGACTGCTCATCAATGCGGCGACGTAATTCGTCTAACTCTGCACTGGACTCAGACATTAACTGCGACCTCCTCTCACTCCGTGCGGCAGAAACCTAGAGTAGCGCCGGACATCGATCAGACCTCAATCTGTGTAACCTCCACGAGATACACCCTCCCATACTATGCCAGAATGCACGGAAGAACTCTGAGGCGAAACCACCTCAGTCCATTGCCGACACCAGCGACCTCGGAACGAGCGAATACACAAAGAGTCCGACAAAAACAGCAGCAATGGAACACTCAGCACCCACGCAACGGTCGACCTCGATAGCCCCAGCGGGTCGACATCAGTAGGCGCGGCAGCGAGCACCTGTATCAAGAGCCCGACAACGGCTCCCCCTAGCACGGGACCGGCTTGGCGAAGGACGTTGAGAAGGGAGGATGCAGCACCGAACTCGTCACTCCTCAGTGCGGCCATACCTACTGTTGTCAGTGGCGCCATCAAGAAGCCATTTCCGACACCGAAAACGATAGTCGCCCCCAGGAACCACATCCAAGAAACCCCAGTAGCGGCAATCAGCATGCTCAGGGCGGTTCCCATCGCGGACGCCCCGAAGCCGATCTGTAGCACGAGGCGGGCCTTTCCTTCATCAACCCAGTGACCCGCGATAGGTGCTGTGACCACAGAAGCAATCGACGCCGGCGCAAGAGCAGCCCCCGCCCAGACTGCCGTTTGCCCCATCACGGACTGAATGTAGTTCGATACGAGAAATGTCAAGGCGAATACACCAAGGGCCACAATTAGACCGAATACGGCAGCAGTGAGGAACCGCGGATTCTTGCGAAGAGACTGCGGAAAAACTGCGTACGCCGGATCCGCACGGCGTTCATACCGGAAGAAAGCAAACAGGCAGAGCACAGCGAACGGCAGGCAAGCAATGGTCAGCGGGTCCCAGCCCGCATGGGGGCCTTGCAGGCTTCCATAGAGAAGTGCCACAAGGCCGATGCCCGCAAGAAAGGTTCCCACGAAATCAACCCTCACGGACCGGACCACCTCGATCGGAAGACTTCTCATGCCCAGAATCACGACAAGAACAGCAATCGGAAGGTTGACGAGGAAGACCCAGCGCCAGCTGAGCCCATCAATCAATACTCCGCCAGCAAGGGGGCCGACGACGGACGCAGTTCCTGCAATTGACCCCCAGATGCCGACTGCGCGCCCACGGATATTTTCAGGGAAGGTGACGCCGATGAGCGTGAGAGTCTGCGGTACCAGCATGCCGGCACCGAGCCCCTGAAGGAACCGGCTGGCGATCAAGACGAACGGAGAGGTCGCGGCACCGCAGGCGAGGCTGGCAACTGCCAAGACGATCGTTCCCAGGAGGAAGAGGCGTCGGTGCCCGAATCGGTCACCTAAACGACCTGACGGGATGATCGCCAGTGCGAGGACGAGACCGTAGCTGTTGACCGCCCAGAAAACCTGTGCTGTGGACGCGCCCAGGTCCCGTGTCAGCGAGGGAACTGCGAGGTTAATAATTGTCAGATCGAGGAGAGCGATGAAGTACCCACCAGCCAACGCGCACAACCCGATCCACTGCCGAGCGCTGACTGTTATGTCTAGAGAATCTTCCGTCATGTCCGTTACCTTGTTGGTGGTCCCGGGTGGTC
>NZ_KV789095.1:0-9420 GCF_001807465.1 Actinomyces sp. HMSC08A09
CCGGCACCCGAGACCTGTCCCTGGGCGGGGTCTGCGCCTCGACGGAACCGACCCGCCCGACCGCTCCGGTCCTTCCGTCAGAGCCGTCCGCTCCACGCGCCCGTCGAGGCCACCGCGACCCAGAGGGGCTTCATGGTCGCGTGCAGGGAGATACGCCTCCGACGCTCTCCGCTGGCCGGGGCCGGGTACTGGCCGCCGGGCACCTGTGGGCTTGGGGGATCGTAGGGACGTACTCATCACGGAAGCCTCCTCGCCACCTAAACAACTCACACCCCGCCCGGCCGGGCGACACTGCCCGTCCAGACGGTGCATTGACATTACCTGCCCCAACACCCCCGCACCAGACCCCGAACACACCCTGTGGAAAACCCCGAAACAGGACTCCCCGCACTCCCCTGGGGAGTCGGCACCTCTCGCGTCACCCAGCCCATAACCGTCGACCTCGACCGAGGCCAAGGAGAGTCATCGTGGCTGCGTGACCTGCAGTGGATTGGTGTCACCTGACCTCGCAGGACTCCACCAACCATCACGCAGCCACAACGAGGCACCCGCGGGGGCGGCCTGGGCGTCCCAGGCGAGACCCCGAGGACCGGCTCCGGTCAGCGAACCACGGGGCGGTTCCAGACTCACACGCCGCTTCAGGGCGGAACGGGCCACCCAGGTGAAGCCCCCGTCCGGCAACCACCGGACACGTTGACTCCCGGTGGGTCGTCACCGCGGAGATGGTTGAGGAGGTCTTCGGCCTGAAGGTCCAGGTCATTTCCGACCCACTCACCGGGACCCCGCTGGTTCTGCCTCTTCCGCGCAAGACCCGGGACACGGCGTCGGGCAGCAAGACCGGGTAGGGAACGGCGCTGCCCGCGCCCCGGCTTCGGCCGAGCGCGATCACCCGCGACCGCCCGCGAGCATCGCTGCCCGCTCGCCGGCACCGGTCTTCGCCTGCTCTCGGGCCGATACACACCAACCTCACCAACCAGGACCGGTCCCCCGCGGCCCCGCAGGGTCGTCCTGACAGAACCTGCGGGGCGGTGGACCCGCGCCGAGGCCCGCACCTAGTCTTCACATATCAACCAGAACTGATGTGAGGACATACCTGTGACTGCTTCTGCTCCCGCCCTGCCCACCACCATGCGTGGCGTCGTCATGCACGCCGCCGGCGACGTCCGTGTCGAGGACCGCGAGGTCCCCCACGTCATCGAGCCCACCGACGCCGTCGTCAAGCTCGAGGCCGCCTGCGTGTGCGGCTCGGACCTGTGGCGTTACCGGGGTATCTCCCCGGTGGAGGAGGCACGCCCCATGGGCCACGAGTACGTGGGCACCGTCGTCGAGGTCGGCGACAACGTCACCAGCGTCAAGGTCGGCGACTTCGTCGTCGGCTCCTTCTGCCTGAGCGACAACACCTGCGAGATCTGCGAGGACGGCTTCCAGTCGCGCTGCGCCAACGGCGGTTTCATCGGGGACACCCAGGCCGAGTACACGCGCGTGGCCCTGGCCGACGGGACCCTCGTCGTCGTTCCCGGCGGCAAGCCCGAGGACCCCGAGATCATCGCCTCGCTGCTGGCCGCCTCCGACGTCCTGGGAACCGGCTGGTTCGGGGCCGTCGCTGCCCAGGCCGGCCCCGGCAAGACCATCGCGGTGGTCGGCGACGGCGCCGTGGGCCTGTCCGCAGTCCTGGCCGCCAAGGCCCTGGGGGCTGAGAAGGTCATCGCCTTCTCCCGTCACGAGGACCGGGCGGCGCTCGCCCGCGAGTTCGGCGCCGACGTCGTCATCGCCGAGCGTGGCGACGAGGGCGCCGCGAAGGTCAAGGAGCTCACCGGCGGATACGGCGCGCACGGCGTCGTCGAGGCCGTGGGCAACCAGACCTCGATGATGCAGGCCATCGCCTCCTGCCGCCCCGGCGGGCACCTGGGCTACGTGGGCGTGGCGCACGGCGTCTCCCTGCCCGGCGACCAGCTCTTCTTCGCCGAGATCCACATGCTGGGCGGCCCCGCGCCCGTGCGTCGCTTCCTGCCCGACCTCATCGACCGCATCCTCAAGCGCGAGATCAACCCCGGCAAGGTCTTCACCCTGCGCCTGCCCCTGGAGGAGGCCGCAGAGGCCTACAAGGCCATGGACGAGCGCCGCGCCATCAAGGTGCTCCTGGAGCCCTGATCCGAGCCGCACACCCCACCATCATCGTCTGACAACAGGAGCATTCATGAAGACCCTCGTTCTCGTCTTCCACCCCGACATGTCCACCTCTCGCGCCAACCGGTCCCTGGCGGCCAAGGCCGAGGCCCTCGGAGACGACGTCACCGTGCGCTACATGTACGACCTCTACCCCGACCAGAAGGTCGACGTCGCCGCCGAGCAGACCGCCCTGGAGGCCGCCGACCGGGTCGTCCTCCAGTTCCCCATGTACTGGTACTCCACCCCCGCCCTGCTCAAGCAGTGGCTCGACGACGTGCTCCTCTACGGCTGGGCCTACGGATCGACCGGCAAGGCCCTGGCCGACAAGGAGCTGCTGGTGGCTGTGAGCACCGGTGGCCCCGGCGAGGCCTACAGCCATGAGTCCTCCTACGGCTACACGCTCACCGAGCTGCTGCGGCCCCTCCAGGCGACGGCGAACATGGTCCAGATGACCTACCTCAAGCCCTTTACCACCACCGGGACCCTCACCATCACCGACGAGGCCCTGGCCCAGCGGGCCGAGGACTACGCCGCCACCCTGCAGTCCACGAGCCTGCCGGTTCTGGACCTCCGCGGCTGAGTCCGCCAGCAGGCAGCGTCCACATGCCCGAGGGCCCAGGCCGGTTCGCCGGTCTGGGCCCTCGGGGCGTCTCACGGGTGTCTCAGTCGCCGTCGGCCAGGTCCTTGAAGTAGCGCGCCACCGGCCAGCGCTGGAAGCCGAGCCCCTCGTAGGTGGCGCGGGCCGGGGCGTGCCCCAGGTCCCCGCCGGTCTCCACCATCACCATGGCCATCCCGGCGGCCCGGGCCCGCTCCATGGAGTGGTTCATGAGGGCACGGCCAATGCCGTGACGCTGGTAGTCGGGGTCGACGACGACGATATAGACCTCCCCCATCCTGTCCTCGGGATGCAGACGGGTGCACACCCAGCCCACCGGGCGACCGTCGACAACGGCGACGTCGACGCCGTCGGGCTCGCCGTCGAGGACCTCGGCAAGATCGGAGAACTGTCGCTGCCGCCAGCCCTCGGGGTAGAAGGAGCGGTAGACGAAGGCGGGCACGTCCTGCTCCATGAGCGGGAAGACCGGAGCCCAGGCACGCAGGGACAGGTCCAGCAGCGCCTGACGCTGCTCCGGCCGGTACGCAACGATCTCAACCATGCCGAAATCCTACGGCGCTCCCCACAGATACGCCGGGTCCCCGCCGGTCATTACGCCGACGGGGACCCAGTAGCTCAGGACCGCTGAAGGACCTCAGCCGAAGATGTCGAGCAGCGGGAGCTCAGGGGTCTGAAGGACCGCGGCGTAGTCCTGCGCCCGGCGGGCGATGGCCTCATCGGTGATCTCCAGGGCGCCCACCGACAGGAAGGGCACCGCGTACTTGGTGCCGATGACTCGCGAGGTTCCCTGCATGGGCCGCAGGAACTCGTGGATCGTGTAGATGTGCGCGCCCTCGCGGCCGTAGGCGCTGCCGGCGCCGCCGACGCTGACGGCCAGAAGCAGCTCCTTGCCGTGCAGGGCCGTGCCGGTCGAGCCGTAGGCCCAACCGAAGGTGAGGACGTCGTCGAGCCACTTCTTGAGCAGGGGCGGGCAGGAGAGCCAGTACATGGGGTACTGCAGCACGATGCGGTCGGCGCCCAGCAGAGCCGCCTGCTCGGTGGCCACATCGATGTTGAAGTCGGGGTAGAGGTCGTACATGTAGCGCACGGTGATGTTGCCGCCGAGCGACTCCGCCGCGGCCCCGAGGGCCTTGTTGACCCGGGACTCGGAGATGTTGGGGTGGAAGACGAGAACGAGAGTGTTCACGGAGGACTCCCTGGTGTCGTTGGACTGTGAAGCGGGGGATGGCCCCCGTGAGGCGCCGGGGCTCCCGGCGCCGGACAGGACGTCGCTCAGGCCGGAGAAGCCGCCGATGATGACCTCCAGCTTGGGAGCCATCGCACCGCGGTCCAGCCAGGACTCCTTGGGGCGGAAGGGGACGCGGTCGGCGTCGTCGCCACTGTGCAGCTCATGGGGCCCACGCATACCCAGGGCGGCGTTCGAGTCGCCGAAGCGCTCGTCCCACATGCGGGTGGCGACGTCGATGCCGCGCTCGCTCCGGCCCGGCTGACGGTCGGACTCGACGGTCTCGGCCATGGCGACCGCCTGCTGGTGGGCGGTCAGAACCGTCGAGAGGGTGTAGTTGAGCGCCAGGTAGGCGTCCTCGCTGCGCAGGCCCCCGGAGACGAGGGCGTTGTGGGCGCGCTTGGCCACGGACATGAAGGGCACGTAGGCCCAGGCCAGGTTGATGAGGGTGTGGTCCAGGCCGGGATGGGCGTCGAGCACGTCCCACAGCGAGTCGGAGAGCCGGCGCAGGTAGTCCTGCCAGCTCAGGCCGGTGGGGGGCAGTGTGACGTCGGCGGACACGCGCTCCAGGCAAGCCACGAGCAGGTCGTCGCGCGAGCTGACGGTGCGTCCCAGATCAGCCGCACTCACCCCGAGCCGACGCGCCACCTTGCCCATCGTGAACCGGTCCACACCGATCTCGAGGGCCGCTGTGACGACGTCATCCCTGGTAAAACCGGCATTATGCTGCATTGAGCCTCCCGGGTTGGGTCATACTCGTCAGCGTAACGAACCAATAACAGCCCGCCAAATCGAAGACACCTATCCGCGCGATGACTGACGCCGTTCTTCCGCAATATAACGGGAAATAAACCATCCCTCTCCCACACCTCCCGCACACCTCTGACGCCGCCAGGAATCTCACGGCGAGATAACGACTCGGCACACGCCGGGCGGCCTGCCGGGTGGCGCGCCCGACGACGGTGGGGTCTCACCGAGCCCGCTCCCCCGTTACCGTGGTGCCATGAGCGAGACTCCCCGCCCACAGCGCCCCGTCTTTCCGGAACCGCCCGCGGCGCCCTCACCGGCAGCGGCGCAGCCCGCGCTGACGGCTCCCCCGGCCAAGCAGCGGCGCTGGCGCGATGACCTGCACCTGGCGCACACGATCGCCAACAAGGTGGACAGCCTCACCCTGGCCCGCTTCGACGCCGGCAACTTCACCGTGGAGACCAAGTCGGACCTCACACCGGTCACCGAGGCCGACAAGGAGGCCGAGCGCGTCATCCGCGAGCAGCTGGGGCGGGCGCGCGGGCGCGACTCCGTCCTGGGCGAGGAGCTGCCCACCACCGGGCACTCCTCGCGCCAGTGGGTCATCGACCCGATCGACGGGACCAAGAACTTCGTGCGGGGCGTGCCGGTGTGGGCCACGCTCATCGGCCTCATCGAGGACGGCCAGTGCGTCGTCGGGCTGGTCTCGGCCCCCGCGCTGGGGAGGCGCTGGTGGGCCGTGTCCGGCGGCGGGGCCTGGACCGGGCGCTCACTGAGCTCGGCGCGACGGCTGTCGGTGTCCGGCGTCGACGACCTCACCCGGGCCTCGATGTCCTACTCCTCGCTGTCGGGGTGGGCTCAGACCAAGCGGCTGCGCGGGATGCTGGGGCTCATGCAGTCGTGCTGGCGCACCCGCGCCTACGGGGACTTCTGGTCCTACATGCTCGTGGCCGAGGGCGCCGTCGACCTGGCCGCCGAGCCCGAGCTCGAGCTCTACGACATGGCGGCGCTCGTGCCCGTGGTCACCGAGGCGGGCGGGCGCTTCACCTCCCTGGACGGCGAGCCCGGCCCCTTCGGGGGCAACGCGGTGGCCACGAACTCGCTCCTGCACGACGTCGCCCTGCACCACCTGAGCGCCGAGACGGACTGAGCCGGCCCGCTTGAGCCGCAACCCCATCTGCTGGACACCAGTGCGCCCCGAAGTTATAAAAGATCTAAAAGATCTAAAACGCACAAAAGTGAGCCAAGACACTTTGGGTAAGGGGTAGCCCACGCTGCACGAGGGCGGGGCGCTACTGGACACCGCACGACGGAAGCAGCCGCTCCTCGGGGCCACACGCCGAGGTCGTACGGGCTGGACTTGTCCCGCATCCGACGTTATAAAAGGGATACAAACTGATATGCGGCCGCAGAGTTGGGCCTTTGCCCCGGTGTCGCCGCGCGGCTGAACCGCCACCGCTGCGGCGGGTACCACAGTGACCCGGCCGTTCCCCCACCCCGTGCGCCGGTAACCTGCCGTGAGTCCACTATCCATCCACCCCAGGAGTCCCTTTGAACTGGCTGCACGCCATCCTCCTCGGCATCGTCGAGGGCATCACTGAGTTCCTCCCGGTGTCCTCCACCGGCCACCTCAACATCGTCGAGAAGCTCCTCGGCTACGAGATCAACTCCGCAGGCATGACCGCCTTCACCGCCGTCATCCAGGTCGGTGCGATCATCGCCGCCATCATCTACTTCTGGGCCGACATCGTCCGCATCGTCACCGCCTGGTTCAGGGGACTGAGCAACCAGCACGCCCGCCAGGACCCCGACTACACGCTCGGCTGGGGCATCATCCTGGGATCGATCCCGGTGGCCGCCGTCGGACTGCTGTTCAAGGACTTCATCGAGGGGCCGGTCCGCTCCCTGTGGGTGATCGCCGGAGCCCTCATCATCTGGTCGGGGGCCATGTGGCTGGCCGACCACCAGCAGAACCTCACCAAGGGCATGAAAGACGTGACCGTCAAGGACGCCCTCATCATTGGCGCATTCCAGGCCCTGGCCCCGGTGTTCCCCGGTATCTCCCGCTCCGGGGCGACGATCTCCGCCGGCCTCTTCCTCAAGTTCGACCGGGTGACGGCCACGCGCCTGTCCTTCTACATGGGTATCCCATCCCTGGTCGCGGCCGGACTGCTGGAGGCCGCAACGGAGGCCAGCACTATCAGCAACACCGTGGGCTGGACGCCCACCATCATCGCGACCGTCGTCTCTGGCGTCGTCGCCTACGCGACTATCGCCTGGCTGCTGCGCTTCGTGTCCTCCAACAAGTTCACATCCTTCCTCGTCTACCGCGTGCTGCTGGGCCTCATCATCATCGTCCTGGTCTCCGCCGGCACCATCGCCGCCTGACGGAGCCCTTGCCGCCGATCTCAGTTCACCTCCGCCGGCATTCTTCACGTGGGGCAACGGATTCTTCCGTTGCCCCACGTGTTTTCTGTGCTCCTCAGCATCGAGATCCGACGCCGCACGAATCCTGTTCCAGCGGCGTCGTCCGCTTGTACGATAAGCGCCATGGCCACCCCTGGGGTACGCGCAGACTCACTGGCCGCTGAGGACGTCGGCTAAGGACGTCGGGGAGATTCGTAGCATGACCACTCGCCACCCACCCGCTTCTCCTACGAGAATTCGCTTCGGAAGTCGTCCCGTGCTCGCCGCAGGTTTCGTCAGGCGGCAGGGACAGGATGAGCTCTTCGACGCCGTCTTCGCTCACTCCGAGCCTCGCACGGTTCTGACGGGGATGCGGGGAAGCGGCAAAACTCAGCTGGCCGCTGCGGTTGCGGCCAGGTGCGAGGAGGAGGGCTGGCCCCTTGTCGCCTGGATTCATGCGGCCTCACGTAAGGAGATCCTTGCCGGTCTCTACGAGTTCGCACTGCGGATCGGTATCGACGCACCGAAGAACATTCCTCTGGAGGTCATTGTTCAGCGCCTCCTGGATCAGCTGCGCTCAGCAGAGGCGGCGGACCGCCTTTTCGTCTTCGACAACGTGGAGAACCCCGACGACCTGAGAGACCTCATCCCCGAGGGCGCTGGAGTCCGGGTCCTCATCACCACCCCGCGTCACTTCGACTGGGACGGCCTAGGGTGGCTGCGGTTGGCGGTGGGCGCCTTCGATCGGGAGCAGTCGGTCTCCCTCCTGTGCGAGCGTACCGGCGACACTCACCGCGAAGCAGCTGACCGGATCGCGGATGCGCTGGACGACGTGCCTGTCGCCATTACCCAAGCCGCCGCGACAGCACAACAGGGTGGATACGCCTTATCCGGCTACCTTGACAGGCTCAGTCATCACCCGCTCGAGTCAAGCATGAGTCACCTCGAGGGTGCCAACTACCCCGACGCCGTCGGCATCGCACTGCTCATGGCCTATGAACAGGTCTTGGAGCAGCTCAGATCCAAGCATCCTCAGCAGGAGAGGATCGCCGTATCGCTCCTCGGCGCGCTGTCCCTCCTGGCTGCTTCCGGAGTGCCGACTCACTGGCTCTTGGCGCTCGACGGCGACTCCGACGCAGTACGCGACACTCTGTCTGTTCTGAAGAGTGCTTCCGTCATCCAAGAATCCAGCGACGGCGACAAGACCTTCATTCACTGGCTCCAGGGACACGTGTATCGGGAAACCTACCTGAATGATCAGAAGAAGCTCGGTGAGGCGCGTACGTGCGCCGCATCAGTTCTCAGCGGGATTGACGTAGATCGCCTAGAGAATCCTGAACAGCGGCGACACGAGACCCACCATCTCATCGAGCAGCTGCTCTCAGTCACATCACAGGACTACTCTCATTCACTGTATTCTGAGCCACAGGTGTCTTCAAAGCTCGCCGAGACACTACACTACGCGACCAGCCTTGGGATGTCGCAGCTGGCCCTTTGCCTCACTGACTCCGTGACCCGGGCCTGCGACGCCTTGGGCCCCCACCACCCCGACACCCTCACCTCACGCAACAGTCTCGCCGGCTCCTACCGGGATGCGGGCAGGCTCGATAAAGCCATCGCCCTGTACGAGCAGATCCTCGAGGACTCCATCCGCGTCCTGGGTCTCGACCATCCCCGCACCCTGACCTCACGTTTCGACCTCGCCGGCGCCTACAGAGCGAGCGGCAGGCTCGAGGAGGCCATCACCCTGTACGAGCAGGTTTTCAGCGGCCGTAGCCGCGTCTTGGGCCCCGACCACCGCAGCACCCTCACCGCGCGTGACCATCTCGCCGACACCTACTGGGAAGCGGGCAGACTCGACGAGGCCATCACCCTGAAAAAGCAGATCCTCGCAGACGCCATGCGCATCATGGGTGCCGACAGCCCCGGCGCCTCGGCCGCACGTAACAACCTCGCCGCTACCTACCGGGATGCGGGCAGGCTCGACGAGGCCATCCCCCTTTACCAGGAGAACCTCGACGATGTCAGCCGCGTCCTGGGCCTCAACCATCCCGAAACCTTGGCCTCACGCCACCGCCTCGCCGGCGCCTACCGGGAAGCGGGCAGACTGGACGAAGCCATCACCCTGAACCAGGAGAACCTCGAGGAGTTCACCCGTCTCGCAGGTCCCGACCACCCACACACCCTCAGCGCACGCAATCAACTCGCCGGCATCTACCGGGACGCCGGCAGGCTCGACGAGGCCATCCGTCTGTTC
>NZ_KV789095.1:9440-10448 GCF_001807465.1 Actinomyces sp. HMSC08A09
GGCCATCCGTCTGTTCGAGCAGAACCTCGACGACCGCACCCGCACCCTGGGCCTCGACCACCCTGAAACCTTGGCCTCACGCCACAGTCTCGCCAGCGCCTACCGGGATACGGGCAGGCTCGACGAAGCCATTCCCCTGTTCGAGCAGAACCTCACCGACTTCATCCGCATTCTGGGTCCTGACCGCCCCGACACCTTCACCTCACGTAGCACGCTCGCCGGCGCCTACCAGGCAGCCGGCAGGCTCGACGAGGCCATCACCCTTTTCGAGCAGAACCTCGAAGACCGCACCCGTACCCTGGGACCTGTTCACCCTGTCACTCTCACCTCGCGCGGCAACCTTGCCGGCGCCTACCGGGAAGCGGGCAGGCTCGACGAGGCCATCCGTCTGTTCGAGCAGAACCTCGAGGACTCCATCCGCATCTTGGGCCCCCACGACCCCCGTACCCTCACTTCACGCGACAATCTCGCCGGCGCGTATCGGGAAGCGGGCAGGCTCGACGAAGCTATCCGTCTGTTCGAGCAGAACCTCGACGACTTCGCCCGTCTCGCGGGTCCCGACCACCTTGACACCCTCACCTCGCGCGGCAACCTCGCCAATGCCTACCAGGCAGCCGGCAGACTCGACCAGGCCATCTCCCTGTTCGAGCGGAACCTCACCGACTTCACCCGAGTCCTGGGCCCCGCCCATCCGGAAACCTTGGCTTGGCGGGACAAGCTCGCCGCCGCCTACCAGGCAGCCGGCAGACTCGACCAGGCCATCGCCCTGTTCGAACGGAACCTCACCGACTTCATCCGCGTCCTGGGCCCCGCCCATCCTGAGACCTTGGCCTCGCGCGGTAACCTCGCCGGCGCCTTCCAGGCGGCTGGCAGACTCGACCAGGCCATCCCTCTGCTCCAGCAGAACCTCGAAGACCGCACCCGCATTCTGGGGCCCGACCACCGCGACACCTTGGTCTCACGCAACAATCTCGCCGGCGCCTACCAGGCAGCCGGCAGACTCGACCA
>NZ_KV789095.1:10468-13031 GCF_001807465.1 Actinomyces sp. HMSC08A09
TCGACCAGGCCATCCCTCTGCTCCAGCAGACCCTTGACGACTCCGCCCGCATTCTGGGGCCCCACCACCCCCGGACTCTCACCTCGCGCAACAATCTCGCCGGCGCCTACCAAGCCGCGGGCAGGCTCAGTGAGGCCATCCCCCTGTTCGAACAGGCCCTCACCGACCACACCTATATCCTGGGTCCCCACCATCCCGACACCCTCAACACGCGTAACAACCTCGCCGGCGCCTACCAGGCAGCCGGCAGGCTCCACGAGGCTATCCCCCTGTTCGAGCAGACCCTCACCGACTGCACCTACGTTCTAGGCCCCCACCACCCCCGTACCCTCAACACCCGTAACCATCTCGCCAATGCCTACCTTGCCGTGGGGAGGTCCGAGGAGGCGAAGAAGCTCTTCGGGACGCCGTGAGAATTCGGTCTCGGCGCCGCTGACCGCTTGTACGATAGCGGCATGGCCGATCCCCTCTCCCTCGCTGTCCTGTCAGCCAGCATCACCGGGCTGCTCATGCGCGGGGCCGCTGTGGCCGTCGATCCTTCGTGGAGCAGCGCGGCGTCACTGCCTAGCGAGGCCCTCAACGCGTGGCGCAGCCTGAGACGTCTGCAACAGGGGCGAGGTGGACAGGAGAATCCGCTAGAGGTATCCATCAAGGCCCGTCTTCAGAAGCAGGTGGATGACGCCAGCGCGCGGTACAAGCGGACCGGAGCCACTCAATCCGCCTTGGCTGGAGCCGTCACCGAGATGGAGGTGGCGCTCACGGAGCTCAGTGGGGACGACGCCGCAGTCCTTGAGGCGGTGCGGTTCCCGGACAACTTCAAGACCTACCTCCGACGGCGAGCGGCTGGCCGCCGCCAGAACGTCGAGGCTGCAGCCGAGCCCTTCTTCAATGACCTGACCCGCATCGTTGCCGAAGAGTTCATCCGTCTCGTGCCAGGCTCACGGGGCTTCGACATCGCCGCACTCAAGCAACTGCTCGCAGGCCAGGATCAGCTAATTGCCGGGCAGGAGCAACTGCTGGAGGGACAAGCAGAGACTAACGACCGCGTGAGGGAAGTGGCTTCCGACACCAAGACGATGGCTACGGATATCCAGGAGATCCATAGAGCGGTCACTCGAAACCAATCCGCCTTGCCCACGCGGATTCGCTTCGGCAGCCGCCCCAAGGTCACCGTGGGCTTCATCAAGCGAGAGGGGCAGGATGAGCTCTTCGATGCCATACTCACTCGCGCCGAGCCTCGTACAGTGCTGACGGGGATGAGAGGGAGCGGCAAGACTCAGCTGGCAGCCACGGTTGCGACCAGGTGCGAGGAGGAGGGGTGGTCCTTAGTCGCGTGGATCGATGCGGAGTCGCACGATGTGCTCATTTCAAATCTATACAATCTCGCACTGCAGACAGGTATCGACGCACCGAAGGATGTTCCTCCAGAGACTATTGTTCGGCGTTTCCTGGATCGACTGCGCTCAGCAGATGCGGCGGACTGCCTTTTCGTTTTCGACAACGTGGAGAATCTCGACGACCTGATAGGTTTCACCCCTGAAGGCTGTGGAGTTCGGGTCATCGTCACCACCACACGCCACCTCAATTGGGACAGTTTGGGATGGCTTCCGTTGACGGTTGGCATCTTCGAACGGGAGCAGTCGATTACCCTTCTCTGCGAGCGCACGGGTGACACTCACCGTGATGCGGCAGACCGGATCGCAGAGGCACTTGGCGACCTTCCTGTTGCAGTGTCCCAAGCCGCCACATTAGCCAAGTCGCGCAGATACCCCCTGTCCGAGTACCTTGACAGGCTAAACAACTACCCTCTTGAATTGAGCATCAGACGCCTCGAAGGAGAGGACTACCTCGACGCCGTCGGCATCGCGCTATTCATGGCCTACGAACAGACCTTGGACCAACTCAGATCTAAATCTCCTCAAAAGGAGAGGATCGCCATATCGCTCCTCGACACATTATCTCTTCTTGCCGCTTCCGGAGTGCCAACCCACTGGCTCCTGAGCCTCCACGATGACTCCGATGCAGTTCGAGATACTCTATCATTCCTGAGGAAATCATCCATCCTTCAAGAGTCCACTGATGGCAACAAGACCATCATTCACCGCCTTCAAGGGCAAGTTTACCGCGAAACCTACCTGAGCGAACAAGGGAAATTTAACAAAGCATGCACATACGCAACAACCATCCTCGACAAGATTGACATAGACCAACTAGCTAATTTTGAACAGCAGCGACAGGAAACACGAAATCTCGTTGAACAAATAGGTGCGGTCACATCTCAAGACCACTCTCGCCCATTATTTTCCGATCCAGATTTTGTCGCAATACTCGCAACGACGATACGGAATGCAGCCGACCTTGGGATGCCACAACTGGCACTTACCCTCACTGATTCTGTTACGCGGGCGGGCGACACCCTTGGCCCCGATCACCCCAGCACCCTCGCCTCACGCAACAACCTCGCCGAAGCCTATTGCGACGCGGGCAGGCTCGACGAAGCCATCACCCTGCACAGGCAGACACTCGAAGACCACACCCGTATCCTGGGCCCCCACCACCCCGA
>NZ_KV789096.1:0-115898 GCF_001807465.1 Actinomyces sp. HMSC08A09
CGACCGCAACCGCCGGCCCCTGACCGGCGGGGCCGGCCGGGCGGCGGGGGACGGGACTGCCGCACCGTCCTCGGGCGGCCTGCTCCAGTCCGCTGACCGCCGCGGCGTCCTCATGGGGCTGCTCACCGCCGGAGCGGCCGTCGTCGTCGGCAGCGTCATCGGCAACCGGGGTCAGGGCGGAACCACCCAGGACGTCACGCCCACCGGCAACACCGTCAACGCCACCATCACGGTGGAGGGCCTGCGGTTCGTGCCGGACACGGTCGATGTCACCCCCGGCGACCGGCTCGTCATCACCCTGGACAACACCGCCGACCAGGTCCACGACCTCGTCCTGGCCACCGGCCAGACCACCGGGCGCATCGCCGCCAGAGCCAAGGGCACCCTCGACGCCGGCATCGTCGCGGGTCCGATCGAGGGCTGGTGCTCCATCGCCGGCCACCGCGCCCAGGGCATGGTCTTCCACGTCACCGCGGGCGGGGCGGCCGCCGGCGCCCACCAGCACGGCGGTGGCCAGAGCAAGCCGGCCGGCTCCGGCAAGGACGCGGTTCCCGACTACTCGGCCCAGCTGCCTGCCGGCTTCAAGGCCTTCGACGCCGCCCTGCCACCGGCCCCCACCAGTCCCGACGGCGGCCCCATGACCCACCGGCACACCTTCACCGTCAAGGAGCAGGTCATGCCGGTCGGCGCCGGCGTCACCCAGCGGCGCCTGACCTTCAACGGGCAGGTCCCCGGCCCCGTCCTGCGCGGCAAGGTGGGGGACACCTTCGAGATCACCCTGGTCAACGACGGCACGATGAGCCACTCCCTGGACTTCCACGCGGGGATCACCCCGCCCGATCAGGCGATGCGCTCGATCAACCCCGGGGAGTCCCTCGTCTACACCTTCAAGGCCCAGCACTCGGGGATCTGGCTTTACCACTGCTCCACCTCGCCGATGAGCCTGCACCTGGCTGCCGGCATGCACGGGGCCGTCATCATCGACCCACCGGGGCTGCCGGCCGTGGACCGCGAGTACGTCATCGTCGCCTCCGAGGTCTACCTCGGCCCCGAGGGCGGCGAGCCCAACACGGACAAGATCGCCGCCAAGACCCCCGACCTCATGACCTTCAACGGGGTGGCCTTCCAGTACCACCAGCAGCCGCTCAAGGCCAAGGTCGGAGAGCGCGTGCGCTTCTGGGTCATGGCCGCCGGCCCCTCTCTTCCGACGTCGTTCCACACCGTCGGCCTGCAGTTCGACCAGGTCTTCTTCGAGGGGGCCTGGACCCTGGGCGGCCCGAACCGGATCGGGGCCGCCTGGTCCGGCGGCTCCCAGGCCCTCGGCCTGCAGCCGGCTCAGGGTGGATTCGTCGAGTGCGTTGCCTCCGAGCCGGGACACTACGTGTTCGTGACGCACTCCTTCGCCGACATGGAGAAGGGCGCTCACGGCGTCCTGGAGGTCAGCGCCTGAACCGTGGGCGCCTCAGACCAGGACTCGTAGCACCACCGAATGCCGCTTCGGCCCCGGGCGACTGTGCCCGGGGCCGAAGCCTTGCGATCTAGAAGTGGTGGACGGGTGGTGTTGTTGGAGCCGCGTGCTCAGGCGACGTCGGCGTGGACGATCTTGAGGTCCGGCTCCGCGTCGACGGGCTGAGCCGAGCTGATCTGGCAGCCGTCAGGACCGTTGGGCAGGAACTTGAGACGCTCGTAGGCGGCCGGGTCGGGGCCGACGACGGCCCGGAGGAAACCCTCGTGCATGGTGCACACCAGGTCGCGCGGCTGGTGGTTGCGGGTGATGAGCGGGCAGGAGCGCAGGACGACGCTGTCTCCGGAGACCTCCGGGGCGAAGCCCATGACCGCCAGGTAGGGGATGAGGGCGGTGACCCGGTCCACCTGCTCGCCGTCGACCGTGGGCTCAGCGATGGTGCCGGGGGTCAGCTCGGCCCACCGGCGACCGATCTCCAGAGCGGTGGCGCGGGCGTCCTCGCCCTCGCCCAGGGTGTCGGCGATCGCGTCGAGCAGCAGCAGGTAGGCGTCGACCATCTGCTGGGGGTCGGGTGCCGTTGAGGCGTAGCGCAGGGCCGGGCGGCCCCGCTTGCCCGTCGGCTTGGTGGACACCGTGACGAAGCCGGCGTCAACCAGGGCGTCGAGGTGCTCACGGACGGTGTTGTGGTGAAGGTTGAGTGCGCTGGCGACCTGAACGGCCGTCATCGCGTCGTTAGAAGCCTCCACGACCTCCAGGACGCGCCGGCGCGCCGCAGAGAGGTTGGCGCGTGCGGACAGGTCGCCCAGGGCGGGACGTGGAAGCGAAGGGGTCGGACGGTTGTGCATGTCCTGAGACTAACGCGCTTTCGCTTGTGGGAACCGTCAAAATCGGTGTGTAGTTGAATCCTGCAACGGCTACGTGATGTGACTTTTAGCACACCGTGTCCAATAGTGGCTCTGGCGGAACGTGAAAAAAGTCAGTATTGACGCCGTTTTTGCCGGGTCGTCGCCCTGTTCCAGGGCAAACGGCTCTCAGGGTTATAGGGCCTACTGTCGACGAAACTGTGACGTGCCCGGAAGGGCTCTGCGCGCCATCGGGAGTGCTTCAGGGGCGGGTGGGGTCCTCGGCCTCCAGTGAGGGGGCCAGCAGTCGGCGGAAGGACTCCACCCTCGCGCGCCGCTCCTCGCGGGCTGCCGAGGCTCCCGGTGCGTTCGGCCCGTCCGCTGCGCCAGTCCAGGCATCCAGGGCGCAGTCGACGACGCCGTCCTCGTGGGTGCACCCGCGCGGACAGTTCTCGGCCACGCGGGCCAGGTCCGGAAAGCCCCTCAGGACGTCGGCGCTGCCGACGTGGGAAACCCCGAAAGAACGCACGCCGGGGGTGTCGATGACCCAGCCGCCCCCGGGCAGTTCGAGGGCCTGAAGGCTGGTGGAGGTGTGGCGGCCCCGGCCGGTGACTTCGTTGACGTGTCCGGTGGCGCGGTCGGCCCCGGGCACGAGTGCGTTGATGAGCGTGGACTTGCCGACCCCGGAGTGGCCCACGAGGACTGAGACGGCGCCGTCGAGCAGCTGGCGGACCGCCTCGACGCCGTCGTCGGGCCGCTCGCCGCCGCTCTGGGAGGGGGCGGCTTCGGGCCCATGGGGGTTCAGTCGCGTGGCCAGGCAGTGCACGCCCAGGGGGCTGTAGAGGTCCGTCAGCGGAGCGGCGTCGGCCAGGTCGGTCTTGGTGAGCACGATGAGCGGCTCCATGCCGGCGTCGTAGGCGGCCACGAGGTATCGGTCGATCATGCGTGGGCGCGGCTCGGGGTCGGCCACGGCGGTGACGATGACGAGCTTGGCGGCGTTGGCGACGATCGCCCTCTCGGTGCCGGCGGCGTCCCCGTCCTCGGCGCTGCGGCGCAGCAGGGTGGTGCGCTCCTCGATGCGGACCATGCGCGCCAGGGTGCCCTTGCGGCCGCTGATGTCCCCGACGACGGCGACCCGGTCGCCGACGACGACCTTGCCCCGCCCCAGCTCGCGGGCCTTCATGGCGGTGATGTTGCCGCTGGAGTCCTCGGTGAGGCTTGGGTCATCCAGGCGGATCCGGTAGTGGCCGCGGTCGATACGGGTGACCAAGCCCAGGGCCGCGTCGGCGTGGCTGGGGCGCTGCTTGGTGCGCGGGCGCGAGCCCCGGCCGGGGCGGACCCTCACGCGCGGGTCGTCGGTGCCGATGTCGCGGCGGGCCATCAGGCACCATCTCCGGGGGTCTCCGGTTCACGGCGCGATGCGGTGGCGAGTCCGCTACCGCCCTCACCGGAGGTGGCCAGCATGGCGGCCCACAGGTCCGTGAAGCCGGGCAGCGTCTTGGAGGTGCACTCGACGTCGTCCAGGCTCACCCCGTCCACACTCAAGCCGATGATGGCGGCGAAGGTCGCCATCCGGTGGTCCGCGTAGGAGCGCAGCGCGGCACCGTGCAGCGGGGCGGGGCGAATGACGAGTCCGTCGTCGCTCTCCTCGGCGTCCCCGCCCAGGAGACGGATCTGGGTGGCCAGGGCCGCCAGACGGTCGGTCTCGTGCCCGCGCAGGTGCGCGATGCCGGTGAGGGTGCTGGTGTGGCCCTGCGCCCCGGCAAGCGCTGCCAGGGCCGCTACCGTGGGGGCCAGCTCGCCGACGTCGGACAGGTCCGTGTGGATCCCGGTCAGCCGCCCGGTGCCGTGGGCCGTGAGCAGTCCGTCGGTGAGTGTCACCTCTCCGCCCAGGCGGGGGAGGAGCTCGCGCCAGGCGTCACCGGCCTGGGTCGTGGCCGCCGGCCAGTGGGGGACGCTGACCCGGCCACCGGCCACGAGGGCGGCCGCCAGGAAGGGACCTGCGTTGGATAGGTCCGGCTCGATGGCCACCTCCCCGCCGCGCGGGCGACCGGGGTGGACCCGCCAGGTGCGCTCGCCGTCACCGGCCCCGAGGGCGGGCTCGTCCACGGCGATGCCCCGCTCGCGCAGCGTCGCCACTGTCATGCCCACGTGCGTCAGTGAGGGCACCGGCCCGGTGGGGGTGAGCTCCAAGCCGCCGGGCAGGAGTGCTCCCAGGAGCAGGAGGGCGGAGACGAACTGGGAGGAGGCCGAGCCATCGACCGCCACCCGGGCGCCCTCGGCTTGTAGGAGGGCGCCGTCGCCGGGGCCGACTCGGAAGGGCAGGAAGCCGGGCTCACCGAGGTGGGTGACGTCCGCGCCCAGGGTGGCCAGCGCGTCGAGCAGAGGCGCCATGGGGCGGCACCGGGCGGCTTCGTCCCCGTCGAAGACGACCGGGGCGTCAGCCAGCGCGGCCAGAGCGGGCACGAAGCGCATGACGGTCCCGGCCAGGCCGACGTCGATGCGTCCGACGCCGTCGGATCCGGTCTGCACGTGCAGCGGCAGGGGAGCCGGCGTGACGCGCAGGCGCGTGCCGGTCTCGTCGAGGTTCTCGAAGCGTGCACCGAGCACGCTCAGGGCAGCGAGCATGAGCTCGGTGTCGCGCGAGCGCAGGAGCCCGGTGAGCGTTGTCGGCGCATCGGCGATGGCGGCCAGCAGCAGGGCCCGCGCGCTCAGCGACTTCGACCCCGGCAGCTCCACGACGGTCTCGAGCGCCCCCGCCGCCACCGGCGCCCGCCAGGCTGCGGACTTGGAGAATGAATCCATATCCTCAGTATGCCAGAAAGGTGTAGTGTGTCAGTGTTCCGTGAAAAAGACTCAAAGGGGTGTCTTGCGTGTCGCTCGAAGATGAAGTCTCCAGGAAGTTGAACTGCATGCGGGAGAAGGAGGAGAAAGACCTTCAAGCCGCAGCTGATAGAAATGCTGCGGAAGCGAAGAGAAGAGGAGAGTTGAGAGGTCCATTAAAGGAGCTTGCTTCCTATTTAAAGAAGATCGAGTTTCCTGACTTACCTCTTTATGTGATGACAGAAAAGCGAAAGGGTTTGTTTGTTGGGGAGTATCGATACTATGAGTGTGTGGGTAATGGGTGGGCGTTCAGTCTACATGAGTATGACGTGGAATATGATTCTTTCAGGTGTGACCAATTCTTGTCTGTGGAAGGGGAGATGTTTACGGGAGGGGAGATGTGGTCGACGGAATTCCACTTCTGTGAGCCCTCGAAAGAGCCTAAGAGGACCGGATTACCTAACTCTATGCATCTCTGCTTCAGCTCTGGGAAGATGGTTGAGTCTCCTCTATGGGATATAGAGACTCTTCTGGGGAGGGGGAGTGACATTATTGCAAAAATAATTCACTCGCGACCTGGCATGCCTCCTGGGTGTAAGCCGGGAGTTCTTGGTTATTTGGGGAGTTACTGAAGCGTTCTTGATGAGCTCTCTCAGGGGTGTTTTGAGATTCCTGGAGGTTTATTTGTGGCGCCGGGTGGAAGGTTATTGTGTGCCTCGAAGGTTTGAGTCGGAGGGCCGAGGTGCGAATGTGGAAGTGGGATAAGAAGGGTCGGCGGGCTCGAATCGTCAGAAGCCTGCGTTATGTCGCCGGCGTGTCCACAGGAATGACATTGGACCCTCAGTCCACAGATTCGATCCAGCAGATCGTTGTGATTCCAACGATCTACCCGCCTGTCGCGCGTCAAGATCCTTCCAATGTTATTTCTGTGGACACCGAAGGGGCGACGCGCTCACCGCAGACCGAGGAATACTGCAGTCATGCAGCAGACAGAGGTGTATTCGCAGCATCTGTCGAAGGCGCTGCGACCTGCGCAGATGCTGGCGTCGGCCAGCTCTGCGAATAAGTCTCCTGATGTTCTTCGAGGGGGATTGAGTGTCCTCGCTGAGCTCGCCACATTTTATTGCAGGGCCTCGATGACCGCGTTGAGGGTGGTTGACGGCCGCATGGCGGCGTCGGTCAGGGCCGCATCCGGGCGGTAGTAGCCGCCGATGTCCACCGGGGAGCCCTGGACGGCCAGCAGCTCGGCCTGGATCGTGTCATTGAAGGCCTCGAGCTGCTGGGCGATCGGGGAGAAGACGGCGGCGAGCTCGGGGCTGGTCTCCTGCGCGGCCAGCTCGCGGGCCCAGTACAGGGCCAGCCAGGCGTGCGAGCCGCGGTTGTCGATCTGTCCCAGGCGGCGTGCCGGGGAGCGGTTCTCCTCCAGCAGCCGGGCCGTGGCGGCCTCCAGGGCGTCGGCCAGGATCTCGGCGCGCTCGTTGCCGCTGACCTGGGCCACGTGGTGGAAGGCCTCCGCCAGGGCCAGGAACTCACCCAGGGAGTCCCAGCGAAGGTAGTCCTCCTCGAGGAGCTGGCGCACGTGCTTGGGGGCCGAGCCCCCGGCGCCGGTCTCATAGAGGCCGCCGCCATTCATCAGCGGCACCACTGAGAGCATCTTGGCGCTCGTGCCCAGCTCGAGGATGGGGAAGAGGTCCGTGTTGTAGTCGCGCAGCACGTTGCCGGTCACCGAGATCGTGTCCTCGCCGCGGCGGGCGCGCTCCAGGGACAGGCGTGTGGCCGCCACCGGGTCCAGGACGCGGATGTCCAGGCCCTCGGTGTCCTCATCTGCCAAGTAACGATTCACCAGGTCGATGAGGACGGCGTCGTGCCCGCGCTCGGGGTCCAGCCAGAAGACGGCAGGGGCGCCGGTGGCCCGGGCCCGCGTGACCGCCAGGTGCACCCAGTCGCGCACGGGAGCGTCCTGCGTGGTGCAGGCCCGCCAGATGTCGCCGGTGGCCACCTCGTGGGACAGCAGCACCGCACCGGGCTCGGCGCCCGCCCCCTCGACCACGACGACCTCCACGGTGCCGTCGGCCGGGATGAGGAAGGTCTTGTCGTGGCTGCCGTACTCCTCGGCCTTGCGGGCCATGAGACCCACATTGGGCACCGAGCCCATGGTGGCCGGGTCCAGAGCCCCGTGGGCGCGGCAGTCATCGATGACGGCCTGGTAGACCCCGGCGTAGGAGGAGTCCGGGATGACGGCGAGCGTGTCCGCGGTCTGGCCGTCCGGCCCCCACAGGTGGCCGCCGGCCCGGATCATGGCGGGCATGGAGGCGTCGATGATGACGTCACTGGGCACGTGCAGGTTCGTGATGCCGCGATCGGAGTCCACCATGGACAGGCGCGGTCCGGCGGCCAGCTCGGCCTCGATGGCGGCGCGGATCTCCTCGCCCTGGGGCAGCGAGTCCAGGCCCGCCAGGATCGAGGCCAGCCCGTCCTCGGCCCGCAGACCCGCCTCGGCCAGGGCCCTCCCGTAGGTGGAGAAGACCCCCGGCAGGGCGGCGCGCACCGCGTGACCGAAGATGATCGGGTCGGAGACCTTCATCATCGTGGCCTTGAGGTGCACCGACAGCAGCAGGTCCTCATCCTTGGCGGCGGACACCTGCTGGGCGAGGAACTCATCCAGGGCGGCGGCACTCATGAAGGTGGCGTCCACGATCTCCCCGGCCGTCACCGGCAGTGACTCCCGCAGAACGATCGGCTCGCCGCCGTCGGCCGGGCGCAACCGGATCTGCAGGGTGCCGGCCTCGGGCACGACGACGCTGCGCTCATTGCGCCGGAAGTCCCCGGCCCCCATCGTGGCCACGCGGGTGCGAGACTGGGGCGACCAGGCTCCCATCGAGTGCGGGTGGGAGCGGGCGTAGGCCTTGACGGCCGCCGGGGCGCGCCGGTCCGAGTTGCCCTCACGCAGGACGGGGTTGACAGCGCTGCCCTTGACGGCGTCGTAGGCGGCGCGCGCCTCGTGCTCGGCGGGCGAAGCCGGGGAATCGGGGTAGTCGGGGATCTCGTGGCCCAGGGCCTGAAGCTCGGCGATGGCGGCCTTGAGCTGGGGCAGGGAGGCCGAGATATTGGGCAGCTTGATGATCGTGGCCGCCGGGGACTGGGTGAGTTCACCCAGGCGAGCCAGGTCGTCGTCGGCCAGGGAGAATGCCGCCAGGATGCGTCCCGCCAGCGAGATGTCCGCCGTGCCCACGCTCACGCCCGCCTGCTGGGCGAAGCCGCGCACGATCGGCAGGAAGGAATGGGTCGCCAGCATCGGGGCCTCATCGGTCCAGGTGTAGATGATGTCGGGCTGGGCGGCCTGCTCCGACTGGGGTGACTGGCTTGCCTGAGCCGGCTGGGCGGACTGGACGGTCATGAGTGCTCCCTAGCGTGTCGATGACGTGTCTGCGCGTGGTGGTCAGTGGTGCGGCGTGTCAGGGCGCCGCGACCGGTCGGAAGTGGACCGGGGCGAGAGTAGCCGCCGCCTGTGACGCCCAGGTGACAGGTGCCGGGGCGCTCCGGAAGGTGACGGTGACGAGCCGACATCGGACCCGTGCCCGGAGCCAACGGGTGACGATCCGGGGTCGACCAGAGTGACTCAGGCAGTCACGTAGCGCTGCTGAACGGCCTCGTTGGCGGCCTGCATCGCCTCGCGCTGCTGGCGGGCGTTGCGCACCTGCCAGGCCAGGGACGGCCTGCCCTGACGGTCGACGGCGGCCAGCGCGAGCCCGGCCCCCAGGGCGGCCCCGCGCAGCAGCCCGGAGAGGGCCTCCTTGCGGGCCTGCGTCCCCTTGACCGCCCAGACGGGGTTGTTGACCACGGTGAGGGGCACATTGAGGGCCGCCAGGATGGTGGCGTTCGTGCGGGGTGCCCGGCCGGTGGCCAGCCCCAGCCCGGCCACGAGGCTCACGGCACCCGAGGCGCGGGTGAGCAGCCGGGCGTCGGAGGCCAGCACGGGCGGCAGACCGACCCGCTCCAGCGTCGGGGCGACCTTCTCAAACTTCTCCACGTGGCGCGAGGGGCGCACCAGGGCGTCGAGTCCATCGACGATGAAGGGCGCGGCGAGCATGGGGCGGGCGAAGGAGCGCAGAATGTTCATGCCCCCATCCTGACCTACGCGGGCGGCTCGGGCCAGCGATATCGCTGCTCGAACGTGGTGCGTGCCTCGCTCAGGGCGGACGGGGAATGAAATCGGGGCGCCATCGTGTTGGCCGGGACATGAGCATCCAGCAGTCGATCGCGTCGCCGACGAGCCGGACCGCCCGCCGGCGGGGCGCACCGCCGAACGGGCCGCGCGGCCGCCGAGAGCGGCCCGACCGACAGGACCGGCGCCGCCTGCGCCGGGATCTGTCGGGAGGACCCGCCCCGATCACGGAGACGATGACCAAGATGATGACCGAGACGATGACCAAGGCTCGTGGCGTCGGTCGGGCCGAAGACTCCCTGGGCACGTTAGGCTCATGGCTGATGACGGACATCGACGACCACACTGATGAGATCACCCTGGATGAGGTGATCGATCCTGACGATGGCGCGCGCGATCTGGACCGGGCGCCGGCCGATGAGGACGAGGCCGCCCGGGCCGCCCGCTTCGAGGCCGAGGCCCTGCCCTACCTTGACCAGCTCTACGGCGCCGCCCTGCGCATGACCCGTAACCGGGCCGATGCCGAGGACCTCGTGCAGGACGCCTACGCCAAGGCCTTCGGCTCCTTCCACCAGTACCGGCCCGGCACCAACCTCAAGGCGTGGCTGTACCGGATCCTGACCAACACCTTCATCAACTCCTACCGCAAGAAGCAGCGTGAGCCGCTCCAGTCCGACGCGGAGACGGTCGAGGACTGGCAGCTGCACCGGGCCGCCTCCCACGACTCGGTGGGGCTGCCCAGCGCGGAGAACCTCGCCCTGGACGCCCTGCCGGACTCCGACATCAAGGACGCCCTGGGCCAGCTCACCGAGGACCGGCGCCTGGCCGTCTACCTGGCGGACGTGGAGGGCTTCTCCTACAAGGAGATCGCCGAGATCATGGACACGCCCATCGGGACCGTCATGTCCCGGCTGCACCGAGGTCGCCGCCAGCTGCGCGAGCTGCTGGCCGACTACGCCCGAGAGTACGGATACGGGGAGGAGGAGAAATGACAGACCGCATGGAATCGGGAACCCCCGGTGACAACAGCGCCGAGCCCACCAAGGACCCCAAGAGCGCGGACGGCTCCCAGGACTGCTCCTGCGCCGAGGCCCGCGCCCACCTGGAGGCCTTCCTCGACCGTGAGTGCACCGCCGACCTGGCCGAGCGCCTCGCCCAGCACGTGGCCACCTGCTCGCACTGCTCCCGCCTCGCTGACGCCGAGACCCACTTGCGGGAGATCCTGCGCTCGCGGTGCGCCGAGCAGGCCCCTCCCGAGCTGCGCGCCCGGGTCCTGGGGCGCCTGTCGGCCCTGCGCGCCACCGCGGTGAGCGTGACGACGACGTCGACCACGACTCGGACCCAGGCCTCCGCCTCCGGGCGGGTCGTGCGCGTCGTGGAGTCCCGGGTCGAGTCCTCCCGGACCGTCCGCTTCGAGCACGACTGAGGGAGCAGCCGGGCCCCGGCTGTGACGTGCGCCGACGTGTGGTCGCCTTCACCGGCTGGTCAGCGGCGCCAGACTGGCCCAGGCGCGCCGCCGTGTGCGAGAATCAGCGGCGTTCCGTGCCCCCTCGTGGGGCGAGTCAAGACACGAGGAGGCAGTGATGAGCAAGCGCGGTCGTAAGCGTCGTGCACGCGCCAAGTCCAGCGCCAACCACGGCAAGCGTCCCAACGCCTGAGCCGGGTAGCGCACTGAGCGCAACGCCCTGAGACATACAGACGTCGGCCGGTCACCACTCACGGTGACCGGCCGACGCCGTTCTTAAGCCGTCCCGCAACCGCCCTGGTCAGGCGCCGGTTCGCGCTCGCAGTTTGGGTCCTATGGCCTTGACGGTGATGAGACGCTGAGGTGTGAGCCACGGAACACGGCCTGATTCGTGGTGAGGGGTACTGTCCATCCTCTCACCGAGGAACCCGGTGGTGTCTCGTAGGTATGGCCTTGCCGGCTCCTCCTCAACGACGGCGGTGTGACATGAACCTGAGGAATCTGACAGCACCAGACCAGTGGACACTCTCTGACAACTCGCTCCTGCGGCGCATCCTCGTGTGCTTCCTGGGGGAGGTGATCACGGCGGTCGGGATCGCGATCTGCCTGGAGGGCAAGAGCGGCGTCGACCCGTTCACTGCCTTCCTGCAGGGCATCTCCCACGTCTCTGGGATCTCCTTCGCGGCGATCGTCCCGATCGTCAACATCATCATGCTGATCCTCGTCTTCCCCTTCGACCGGTCCATCTTCGGTCTGGGGACGGTCATCAACTTCACCGTCGTGGGCGTCCTCGTGGACTATTTCCGCCCGATCTACCGCAGCTTCTTCCACGTCGAGTACTCCGTCGGCAGCATGCTCCTCCACCTGGCGATCGGGCTGCCGCTGTTCTGCCTGGGAGTCTCCATGTACATCACCTGCGACCTGGGCCAGTGCCCCTATGACGGGATCGCTCCCTCGCTCAGGCGGCACTTCCCGCGCTACCGCTACCGCGCCTACCGGCTGGTCCAGGACATCATCACGATCTTCCTGGCCCTGCTCCTGATCAGGTTCGACCTCTCACTGGGCATCGTCGCCCTGGGCACGGTCATCATGGGCTTCTTCATCGGCCCCATCGTCGGTTTCTTCAACAACCACATCTCCAACCGCCTGGTGGGGATCAGCGGCGACATCTTCGCCGCCTCCGAGCCGTCGTCTGACGAAGGCTCCCCGGCGCCTGCCTGACCGGCGGGTATCGAGGCCTCAGGACTCGGGGCGTTCGACGCCGAGCCACTCGTACCAGCCGCGGTGCAGCACCAGCCAGGCCAGCAGACCGTACCCGGCCTGGCCCGGGTGCGTGCCGCCGGCGGCGGCGACGTCGGCTGTCCACTGCTCGTGGTTGCGCAGCGGCTCGAAGGCGTCCACGTAGGGCACGTTGCGCCGCAGGCACACCTCCTCGGCGGCCTGGGACAGCTGGGCGGTGGCGTCGGGGTCGGCCTCCGGCAGGGGAGGGGGCCCGACGACGAAGCACTCGCGGTGGTCGGAGGCGGCAGTGTCGAGGATATTGGCCAGGGCCAGGCGGGAGCGGGCGTAGGAGATGCCGGCGAGCACGTCGGCGACCCCCAGCCCCACGACGAGCCGGTTGATGCCGGTGTGCGTGGAGCGCCGGGCCACCTCGGGCCCCCAGCGGTCGGACATCTGCGCCGTCGTCTCACCGGGAACCGCCAGGGAGGTCCACAGGATGTCGGCGTCCCGGGGCGTGCGGGCCATGACCCGGCCCGTCCATCCCAGGGCGCGCCCGTCACCATGACCGGCCACCAGCTCGTCACCGATGAAGCTCAGCCTCGTCTCACGCATGACAGCGCCTCCTCATGCCTCATGATCCCTCATGCTGTCTTGACATTATCGTGATCTTGCGTTGTAACGGTGGAGGCTGACGGCATTTCGGCGGGGCTGACCCGGGACGGTCTGGTGGACCGGCCTCGTCTCAGTGGCGGGTGAAGGCCTGGCGGAGGATCTCCTCCTGCTGGGCGCGGTGGAGACCGGCGGTGCCCACCGCAGGGGCGGCGGCCTCGGGCCGGGAGACCAGCGTGGGCAGGACGCCACCGGTCAGGTCGGTCGGCAGGTTGAGCGCCAGGTAGGGCCACATGCCCTGGTTGGCGGGCTCGTCCTGGACCCACACGAGCTCGGCCCCGCTGAAGGGGGCCAGTGCCTCGGCGATGGCCGAGCTCTCCAGCGGGTAGAGCTGCTCGAGGCGGACGATGGCCGTTCTCGTGTCCCCGGTCTTGGTCCGGTGGGCCAGCAGGTCGTAGTAGACGCGACCCGAGCACAGCAGCACCCGGTCCACGCCCTGTTTCTGCGCCGAGGCCAGGACGGCGTCGTCGGTCTCCCCGATGACCGGCTGGAAGGTGCCGGAGGTGAAGGCCTCCACCGGGGAGCAGGCGGCCTTCAGACGCAGCAGCTGCTTGGGGGTGAAGACGATGAGCGGGCGGCGCGGGCGGGTGTAGGTGTGCTCGCGCAGCAGGTGGAAGTAGCTGGCGGGCGTGGAGGGCTGGGCCACCAGCATGTTGTCCTGGGCGCACATCTGCAGGTAGCGCTCGATACGGGCCGAGGAGTGGTCGGGTCCCTGCCCCTCCTGGCCGTGGGGGAGCAGCATGACCAGGCCGGAGCGCTGCCCCCACTTCTGGGCGGCGGAGGTGACGTACTCGTCGATGACGGACTGGGCGCCGTTGGCGAAGTCGCCGAACTGGGCCTCCCACATGGTCAGTCCCTCGGGGCGCTCCACGGAGTAGCCGTACTCGAAGGCCAGGGCGGCGTACTCACTGAGCAGGGAGTCGTAGATCTCCAGGGGCGCCTGGTCCGGGGTCAGGAAGCTCAGGGGCGTCCACTCCTGCCCGGAGGTGTGGTCGTGCAGGACGGCGTGGCGCTGGGCGAAGGTGGCGCGGCGGGCGTCCTCGCCGGCCAGTCGGATCGGCACGCCCTCCATGAGCAGGCTCCCCAGGGCGATGAGCTCCCCGAGCCCCCAGTCGATGCCGCCCTCGCGGGTGGCCTCGCGGCGCTTGGAGAGCATGGCCTGGAGCTTGGGGTGGACGGTGAAGGACTCGGGCCAGGCGACCTGGGCGTCGCCGATGCGCTCGACGACGTCGCGCGGCACGGCCGAGGTCCAGCCGAGCATCATGCCGGTACCCGCCCGCTGGGAGTAGGGGATCTCCAGGGAGGACAGGGGCACGCCCACCTTCGTGGGGTCCGATAGGTCCTGTGTGGAGGTGTCGGTGGCGTCCCCGGCGTCGTCGGAGCCCGTGCCCCCGGTGACCTGGATGCGGGCCTCGGTGAAGACCCGCTCCAGCTCGTCCTGGTAGCTCTTGGCGATCTCCTGGGCCTCCTGCGGGGTGATGTCGCCGCGCCCCACGAGGGCGGCGGTGTAGACGCCGCGGGTGGAGTCCAGCGAGTCGATGAGCCGGTACATGAGCGGCTGGGTCATCGAGGGGTCGTCGCCCTCGTTGTGGCCGCGCCGTCGGTAGCAGATGAGGTCGATGATGACGTCCTTGTGGAAGGTGCGTCGGTACTCGTAGGCGTGGCGGGCGGTGCGGGCCACCGTCTCGGGGTCGTCGGCATTGACGTGGAAGATCGGCACCTGCAGGCCCTTGGCCAGGTCGGTGGCGTAGATGGTGGAGCGGGCCGAAGCCGAGCCGGTGGTGAATCCGATCTGGTTGTTGACGACGATGTGGACGGTGCCGCCGGTGCGGTAGGCGGGCAGCTGGCTCATGTTGAGGGTCTCGTAGACCACGCCCTGGCCGGCGAAGGCGGCGTCACCGTGGACGAGGACCGGCATGACCGTGTAACCCTTCTCGCCCAGACCGATGCGGTCCTGCTTGGCACGCACGATGCCCTCGACGACGCCGTCGACCGTCTCCAGGTGGGAGGGGTTGGCGGCCAGGGAGACGCGGGTGGAGACGCCGTCGGTCCCGGAGAAGACGCCCACGGTGCCCAGGTGGTACTTGACGTCGCCGGTGCCGGCGCCCTCGATGACGCCGTTGCCCTCGAACTCGTCGAAGACCTGGCCGTAGGACTTGCCGGCGATGTTGGTGAGCACGTTGAGGCGGCCTCGGTGGGCCATGCCGATGACGACCTCGTCGAGGCCGTCGTGGGCGGCGGCGTCGAGCAGGCGGTCCAGGGCCACGATGAGGGACTCCCCGCCCTCAAGGCTGAAGCGCTTCTGGCCCACGTACTTGGTCTGCAGGAAGGTCTCGAAGGCCTCGGCCTGCTCCAGCTTGGTGAGGATCCGACGGCGCTCCTCGTCGGCGATGTCCTCCCAGTCGCGCTCAAGCCGCTCCTGCCACCAGGCGCGCTGGGCCGGGTCCTGGATGTGCATGTACTCCACGCCCACGGTGCGGCAGTAGGCGTCGCGCAGCATCCTGAGGATCTCGCGCAGGGTGGCCCGGTCGCGCCCGCCCAGGCCCCGGGTGGGGAAGGAGCGGTCCAGGTCCCACAGGCTCAGCCCGTAGGAGGTGATGTCCAGGTCGGGGTGGCGGCGCAGGCGGTAGGTGAGCGGGTCGTTGTCGGCGGCCAGGTGGCCGCGCTGGCGGTAGGCGTGGATGAGCTCGGCCACGCGCGCCGGCTTGCCGGTCTCCAGCTCGGGGTCGTAGGTGGTGTCGCGCACCCACTTGACCGGCTCGAGGGGGATGCGCAGGGACTCGAAGGCCCGGTTCCAGAAGCCGTCCAGTCCCAGGAGCTTGCGCTCCACCAGGCGCAGGAACTCGCCGGAGGCGGCGCCCTGGATGACGCGGTGGTCGTAGGTGGAGGTCAGAGTGACGACCTTGCCAATGGCCTGGCGGGCCAGGGTGTCGGGGCTGGCACCGGCGAAGGCGGCCGGGTAGTCCATGGCGCCGACCCCCACGATGAGCCCCTGGCCGGGCATGAGGCGCGGCACCGAGTGCAGGGTGCCGATCATGCCGGGGTTGGTCAGGGTCACGGTGGTACCGCGGAAGTCGTCAAGGTCCAGCTTGTTCTCGCGGGCCTTGGCCACGAGGGCCTCGTAGGCCTCCACGAACTGGGACAGGTCCATGAGGTCGGCCTGCTTGATGGAGGGCACCAGCAGACGGCGCTGCCCGTCGGAGCCGGGCACGTCGATCGCCAGGCCGAAGGCCACGTGGGCGGGCTCGTGCAGGACCGGCTTGCCGGCCTCATCGACCCCGTAGGAGACGTTCATCGAGGGCATCTCGGTCAGGGACTCGACGACCGCCCAGCCGATGAGGTGGGTGAAGGAGACCTTGCCGCCGCGGGTGCGGGCCAGGTGGGTGTTGATGATGGAGCGGTTCTCAATGAGGACCTTGGCGGGCACGGCCCGGGCGGAGGTGGCAGTGGGCATGGACAGGGAATCGTCCATGTTCTTAGCGGTGCGGGCCGCCGCACCCTTGAGCCTGGTGGTGCGGTCCTCGTAAGCGTCACCGTCCTGGTCGTGAGCGGGGTGGGCGGCCTGGCGCTGGGCGTAGGGGGAGGTCGGGGGTGCGGTGTCCGACGGCGGGGCCGGCGGCAGGTCGGAGCGCGTGACGTCCTGGACGGCGGAGGAGCGGCGCAGGGAGGAGGCGGCCTGGGGCGTGATGGTGGCCCGGCGTGGCCCACCGGCGGCCGACGACGCCGAGCCGTTGGAGGAGGCAGGGCCCGGTTGGTGCAGGCCGGCACTCGGATCGGTCTCGAAGAGCTCGCGCCACTGGGGACTCACGGAGGAGGGATCCGCCGACCAGGCGGCCCGCATCTCCTCCACCATCCACTCGTTGGCACCGAAGCCTGGGCTGATCTGGTCCTGCGTGGGCACGTCGGGTCTCCTCGGAGCTCGTCAGTCTCCCGTTCCGACACTGGGAGCCTCAGCGGGACCCCGGGGGAGGAACGGCGGTGTTCACCTGACATCCTAGAAGGTGAAGGGCGTCTCATGCGAGCAAACACGGGACCAAAGACACATGCGTGTCCTGATCCGCCACGCCGCTCTGCACCGGAGTTGTGGCGGGACCGGAGGAGGGGCGCGGTGGTACCGTTCGGTCACTATGCGATCGGCTTTCCGCCGGGCCTCAAGGCGCCGCACCCGCACGCACCGCGCCTCCTCGCCCGCCTCTGACCAACCCCACCCCGACTCGTCCGCCTCCAGCGTCCACGCCGAGCCCCACACGGGGGAGGGGCCCGCATGACCGACTGGCTCATGATCGCCGTCGGCGTGGTCCTCACCGTGGGCACCGCCCTGTTCGTGGCCGGTGAGTTCTCCCTGGTCGCCCTTGACCCCTCCACCGTCGAGACCCGCGCCGCCACCGGCGACAAGCGTGCCACCACTGTCCGGCGCGCCCTGGGGCGACTGTCCACCCTCCTGTCCGGAGCCCAGGTCGGTATCACCCTGACCACCGTGCTCCTGGGCTACACCATGCAGGCGGCCCTGGCGAACCTGCTCACCGGCCTCATGAGCCACTGGCTGGCCACCTCCGTGGCCACCGGCGCCGCAGTCGTCATCGCTCTCATCATCGTCAACGCCTTCTCCATGGTCATGGGCGAGCTCATCCCCAAGAACGCCACCCTGGCCGACCCCATGCGCGCCGCCGGCCTCGTGGCCCCCTTCCTCATGGGCTTCACCACCCTCCTCAAGCCCCTCATTGTCCTGCTCAACGGCGCCGCCAACGCCGTCCTGCACGCCATGGGCATTGAACCCGCTGAGGAGCTCAGCGGCACCCGCAGCGCCGGCGAGCTCGCCTCCCTCGTGCGCCACAGCGCCGAGGAAGGCACCCTCGATGCCTCCACCGCCACCCTGCTCACCCGCTCCATCGGACTGGGGGCCCTCACCGCCGTCGACGTCATGACCGACCGCGGCCGCCTTCACACCCTCGAGGCCGACGACTCCGCCGAGGACGTCGTGCACCTGGCCCGCGCCACCGGCCACTCCCGCTTCCCCGTCATCGGCCGCGACATCGACGACGTCATGGGCATCGTCCACCTGCGCCGCGCCATCGGCGTCCCCTACGAGCGGCGCGCCGACGTCCCCGTCGCCTCCACCTCCCTCATGACGCCCGCGCCCCGCGTCCCCGAGACCATGCCGCTGGCCAACCTCCTCGTCGAGCTGCGTGCCCAGGGCTCCCAGATGGCGATCGTCGTCGACGAGTACGGCGGCACCGCCGGCGTCGTCACCCTCGAGGACGCCGTCGAGGAGGTCGTCGGAGACGTCGCCGACGAGCACGACCGCCGCCGCGCCGGCGCCCACCTCGACCCCTCCGGCCACTGGGTCGTCCCCGGGTGGATGCGCCCCGACGAGCTCGCCACCCGCGCCGCCATCCAGGTCCCCGACGACGGCCCCTACGAGACCCTCGGTGGCCTGGTCATGACCGAGCTCGGCCGCATCCCCGCCGTCGGCGACGTCGTCGACCTGCCCCACGCCTCACTGACCGTCGACGCCATGGACGGCCGCCGCGTCACCCGCCTCCACGTGCGCCCCAAGGACCCCGAGGTCGCCCCCGGAAGTCGAGGACCAGAGGAGGAGCGCCGATGAGTACTCCGCTCGCCCTCCTGTACACCGTCATCCTCCTGGCCGGCAACGCCTTCTTCGTTGGCGCCGAGTTCGCCGTCACCTCCTCACGCCGCAGCCAGCTCGAGCCACTGGCCGAGGCCGGCGACGCCCGTGCCACCACCGCCCTGTGGGCACTGCAGAACGTCTCACGCATGCTGGCCACCGCCCAGCTCGGCGTCACCCTGTGCTCCACCGGCCTGGGCGTCGTCGCCGAGCCGGCCATCGCCCACGCCCTGGAGCCCCTGCTCGCGGCCGTCGGCGTCGGGCACGCCGGCTCCCATGCCGTCGCCGTCGTCATCGCCCTGGTCATCGTCGTGGGCCTGCACGTTGTCGCCGGGGAGATGGTGCCCAAGAACATCTCCATCGTCTCCCCGGAGAAGGCCGTGCGCTGGCTCGCCCCGCCCCTGGTGTGGTGCTCGCGCGTCTTCAGCCCCGTGGTCAACGCCCTCAACGGCTTCGCCAACGGGGTCCTGAGGGTCCTGGGCATCGAGGCCAAGGAGGAGATCGCCGCGGCCTTCAACGCCGAGGAGGTCGCCTCCATCGTCGAGCGCTCCACCGCCGAAGGCGTCCTGGAGGACTCCACCGGCCTGCTCAGCGGCGCCCTGGAGTTCTCCGAGGAGACCGCCGGCAGCGTCATGGTGCCCCTGAGCGAGCTCGTCACCCTGCCCCAGGACTGCACCCCGGAGGACGTGGAGCGGGCTGTGGCCTCCACCGGCTTCTCCCGCTTCCCGCTGGTGGCCGACCCGGCCGCAGTTGAAGAGGGGGAGGAGCCCGTCATCACCGGCTACCTGCACCTCAAGGACATCCTCTACGCCGACGGCGCCGAGCGCACCGAGCCGGTACCCGCCTGGCGCGCTCGCGCACTCGTGCCCGTCGGCTACGACGACGAGGTCGAGGAGGCGCTGGCGGCCATGCAGCGCTCGGGGGCCCACCTCGGGCACGTGCGCAACGCGCAAGGGCGCTTCATCGGGGTCCTCTTCCTGGAGGACATCCTCGAAGAGCTCGTCGGCGAGGTTAACGACGCCATGCAGCGTGAAGAGCACCAGCGCCGTGATTAAATCGTGATTTAACGGCCGGAATCGGCGGATTCCCACAACATGGGCCGCCTGGGGCGACCATTGTCGATCGCTGCTCCAGCGCTGGTGGCCAGGCGCTGATTCCTTCGTATGGCACGCGAATCCGGTTAGCGGCCGGCTGGTCGGATGGAACCCCTGGGGTTTGTGTGAGAAGTGCAGGTCACACAAAGGTGTGCTGGTTCTCCTGGCAAGACTCACAGCGGACCGCTACTGTTTTAACCGAGTACAACCCAGGCTGTCGCTCTGGCAGCCACCATGTCGCCACAGCCGGGAGACCGGCCGCAACGACTTCCCTATGACACTCAGCCACCTGGAGGCTTCCCGCGTGACCCCGCAGCCCATGAGTCGACGCCAGCGTCGCGAGGCGGAACGTGCTGCCGAAGCTGCTCGCCAGGTCGCTGAGGCGCAGGCCGGAACCGCCCCGTCGTCACCGTCGACGACGCACACCACCCACGTCGCCGGAGCCACTCGCCGCTCACGTCGAGACCTTCACACTCACCGCGCCGAGAACGCTGCCGCCTCCAGCCCCGTCACCGCTCCGAGCCCATCGGCTCTCCCTGACGTCCCGGTCGCCCCGCAGAAGCAGAACCACCCGCAGCGGCCCGTGGCGCCGGCAGCGCCTGTGACGCGCCCAGGGAGCGGTTCAGCGCCGTCGGTCCCCGCAGAGTCGGCGCAGCCCCAGCCCGTCGTACCGATGAGCCGTATGGCCCGCCGGCATCGGAGCACCATCGAAGAGCCCGAGCCCACCTCCCAGCAGCCCTCGCAGACGCCGGCGGCTCAGGCGCACGGCGCCGCATCTGCGGCCCCCTCCGTCTTCACCTCCTCGCCGCAGGTCACCGGTGACACTCGCCCCACCCGGCGCTCCCGCAAGGAGCTGCGCACCGCCCAGGCCTTCGAGGACCCCGAGCAGACGCGGGAGAATCCCGCTGTCCAGAGCCCCGTGCAGCCCCAGGCTCATCGCCCCGAGGGCCACTCCGAGCTCCACCACGACCAGCACCACTCGCATCGTGGCGACCAGGCCGCGCCCGCCGCGGCACCTTCAACGCCCTCGGCGCTGTCGCCCCTGGTTGCAGCCTCACTGGCCGAGTCCACCTCAGGGTTCGAGCCGGCAGCCGCTCACCCCGCCGGTGCCACGCCGTGGTGGGCCGCTAGTGGCACACCTCCTGCTTCGCCCAGCGACGCACAGCGTCACGGTCATCGGCACGCAGCCGCGCAGACCGCCTCCGCCGAGCCGGAGATCGGGGCGGCCTCCGAGCCCGCCTCCCGATCCGCGGGCCGTCGCCGGCAACGCGCCTCCGCCGCAGCCCCAGCCTCGACCGCCTCGGCCAAGCCCGTCGTCGCCGCCACGTCCCACCACACCGCCTCCTTCGACGTCCCTGGCGCGCAGGCGGACCACCCCGCCGTCCAGACGCCGCAGGCTGAGCCGTCAGCGCTCGCGGAGCAGGCTCCCTCCGCTCCCGAGACGCCCCACGAGATCCGCTTCTCGCAGCGGATTACGGACTTCCGAGGTGCCGAGACCATCGAGGTCCCCGAGGTCCGCAAGATCATGGCCGCCCGCAAGGCCGGGGTGCCGCTCGCGGACGAGGAGACCATCCGCGCCATCAAGGCCGCCCGGAGCACCAAGAAGACCAAGTCCGAGAAGACAGCCACCCAGGCCAAACGAGGCAAGGCGGCCGATGAGGCCGTCGCCCCGACGTCGTCGGCCCGGAGTACGGCAGTATCGAAGCCGGAGGCCCACCGCGACTCCTCGACCGGACCTGCCCCCGCCCGTCCCGCCCGCCGCCGCACCGGCTCCGGGATTCTGGGGCGCACCGCCGTCCTGTCGGTCCTGGCCGTCGCCACGGTGCTCGCCCCCCTGTCCAGCCACCTCGACAACACCCCACTGGCCTCGGCCGCCATGAAGATGCACTCCAACGGCTCCGCCACGCAGAGCCCGGCCGCCGGCGGCACAAAGGCATCCTCCGTGGCCAGCGCCGTGCTCGGCAGCGACGACCTGGACGAGGACTCCGACACCCAGCTGTCCAACGTGCCCGACGCCGCCACCCGGGCCCGGATCCGTGAGGCCTTCCAGAACGCCGCCAAGACCTGCTCCTCGGCCACAGGAGCCTCCGGCGACACCACCGCCTTCAGCTCCAAGCCGCAGCTGTTCTACCCGATGCTTCCGGGCACCTACGAGATCTCCTCCGAGTACGGGTACCGCACCCACCCCACCCTCGGCTACCGCAAGCTGCACGCCGGGCAGGACATGGCCGCCCCCGTGGGGACGCCCATCTACGCGGCCGCCGCCGGCACCGTCACCACCGCCGGCATGGTCGATGGCACCGGAACCATCACCATCAAGCATGAGATCGACGGCCAGGTCTGGTACACCAGCTACCTGCACATGTACGAGGACGGCATCCACGTCAAGGTCGGTGACACCGTCACGGCCGGTCAGATGATCGCCGGCGTGGGTAACACGGGCCGGTCCTCCGGTTCTCACCTGCACTTCGAGGTGCGCACCAAGGACGACACCGCCGACGAGTCCACCGTGGAGCCGTGGGGCTGGCTCAAGCAGCACAACGCCGTCGAGCTCACCACCAACTGCAGCTGAGGGAGACCCACTGTGCCGCCTGCCGCGTCACGAACCCGCCGTCCTGCCGTCATCGCCCACCGCGGCGGCGGACGCGAGGTTCCCGAGAACACCTGGAGCGCCGTCGAGCACGTGGCCGCGCTCGGGCTGGAGTGGATGGAGACCGATCTGCGGCTGACCGCCGACGGCGTCGTCGTGCTCAGCCACGACGAGGACCTGCGGCGTACCGCGAACGACCCCCGCACCGTGGGGGAGGTCATGTGGGCCGAGCTGGCCGACCTCGACTCCGGCGACGGGCGCGGCTTCGTCCGGCTCGACGACGCCCTGTACGCCCAGCCGGCGATGAAGTTCAACATCGACCTCAAGGACTCCTGCGTCGTCCAGGCGGCCCTGCAGACGGTGCGCGACGCCCAGGCCCTCGACCGAGTCCGGTTCGCCTCCTTCTCCGCCCGCCGGCTGGCCGTGCTGCGCCGCCAGGAGCCACGGGCCATGACCTCACTGGGCGTCAGTGACGTGCTCGGCCTCATGCTGCGCAGCGAGGCGGCCGTCCCCCTGCCCCAGACCCGCTGGGGCTGGACCCGCGGCAGGGTCGACGCCGTCCAGGTGCCGGAGAGCTACCACGGCGTTCCGGTGGTCACCCGCCGCTTCGTCGCCTCCGCGCACACCGCGGGCCTGGAGGTCCACGTCTGGACGGTGGACGACCCCGAGCGGATGCGCTACCTGGCCGACCTCAACGTGGACGCCATCATGACCGACGTCCCCAGCCTCGCCCTCAAGACCCTGGGGTGACGCTGGGCGAGGCGAGTCGCACCGCTGAGCAGCGGTGTACGGAATCTTGCCCACCTCTATCCTCGGTACTACCATAATGTCGTGAGGTTCGAGTTCAGCGATTCTGCGGACAAGCATGGCGTTCCCCGCTCCGATGCGGAGTACGCCGTCATGCATCACGTCGATTACGAGATCCTCCAACCCCGCCGTGCAGGTGAGCAGTCATTCATGTTCGTCGGTCTGCCCCACCCGCAGGCACTGCGTTACCTCGAAGTCGGCGTCGCCGTTGACGGTCGTGGTCGACGCACCATCTTCCATGTCATGGAGGTCACTGATCTCTACCGTCACCTTGTTCCACCCGCCGACCACTGACCGACCAGATAGAGCCGCTATGTCTCCTGATTCCACACGCGCCCCTTTCACTGATGCTGAGCAGGCCTACTACAACCAGCTCGACGAGGACGTCACCGCAGGCCGTATCCCCGCCGTCGGACGCGGAACCCGCCGCGACGGCTCACGCATCAGCGACACCGACCTCGACGCCATCCTCCGTGGCCGCCCAGGCCTCGGACAGTCCCACGCCACCGGCCGCGGACGCTCCCCGCGCCGCCAGGTCCGCCTACCCGAGCACACCAACGCGGCTCTTGACGCCTACATCGAGAAGCACGGCACTACCGCCAGTGCCGTCATTCGCGATGCCGTTGAGGCTTATCTTTCCCATGAGAACACGCCAGCCGCATGATGACCGGTCTGAGCCATGGACACACTGTTGCCCCGTTGTCATGCCTCGAATACATGAGCAAGCCCCCGTCGCGGGTGGCGACGGGGGCTCGGAGGTGGTGCCCCGGACAGGATTCGAACCTGCGACCTTCTGCTCCGGAGGCAGACGCTCTATCCACTGAGCTACCGGGGCCCGAGGCGTGACTGTACCAGCGTCCCGGTCCCGGAGCGAAACCGGCGCGAGACATGCGACATGTCCCACGATGCCCGGCAGCCGCCGGGCTCGCTCGTGATCCGGCCCGCCCGTTGACGGTACGCTGACGCGCGTGACTCCAGAAGAGCTTGCCGCAGCCATCCGCACCGTCCTGGAGGAGGCCTCCGCCGAGGGCTCCCTCGCCCTGCCCGCCGCAGAGATTCCCGACCCCCGCGTCGAGCGCCCCCGCAACCGCGACCACGGTGACTGGTCCACCAATGTGGCCATGCAGCTGGCCAAGAAGGCCGGCACCAAGCCGCGCGATCTCGCCGAGCTCCTCGTCCCGCGTCTTGAGGCCCTCGACGGCATCGCCTCCGTGGAGGTCGCCGGCCCCGGCTTCCTCAACATCCGCCTCGACGCCGCCAGCGCCGGCGAGCTCGCCCGCTCCATCGTCGAGGCCGGTGAGGCCTACGGCCGCAACGACTCCCTGAGCGGCCAGCACATCAACCTCGAGTACGTCTCGGCCAACCCCACCGGGCCGGTCCACCTGGGTGGCGCCCGCTGGGCCGCCGTCGGCGACTCCCTGGCCCGAATCCTGTCCGCTTGCGGCGCCCAGGTCACCCGGGAGTACTACTTCAACGACCACGGCACCCAGATCGACCGCTTCGCCCGTTCCCTGCTGGCCTCCGCGCGCGGTCAGGAGACCCCCGAGGACGGCTATGGCGGCGCCTACATCAGCGAGATCGCCCAGCAGGTGACCGCCGACGAGCTCGCCGCCGGCCGCCCCGACCCGGCCACCCTGCCCGACGCCGAGGCCACCGAGGTCTTCCGCTCCCGCGGCGTCGACCTCATGTTCGCCGCCGTCAAGGCCGAGCTGCACGCCTTCCGCTCCGACTTCGACGTCTTCTTCCACGAGGACTCCCTGCACACCTCCGGCGCCGTCGAGCGTGCCATCGCCCGGCTGCGCGAGCGCGGTGTCATTGAGGAGCGCGACGGCGCCACCTGGCTGCGCACCACCGACTTCGGGGACGACAAGGACCGCGTCCTCATCAAGTCTGACGGCAACGCCGCCTACTTCGCCGCCGACCTCGCCTACTACCTGGACAAGCGCGAGCGCGGCGCCGACTGCGCTATCTACCTGCTCGGGGCCGACCACCACGGCTACATCGGCCGGATGATGGCCATGTGCGCGGCCTTCGGGGACACTCCCGGCACCAACATGCAGATCCTCATCGGCCAGCTCGTCAACCTCGTGCGCAACGGCGTCCCGGTGCGCATGTCCAAGCGCGCCGGCACCATCGTCACCCTGGAGGACCTGGTCGACGCCGTCGGCGTGGACGCAGCCCGCTACGCCCTGGCCCGCTCCTCGATGGACTCCATGATCGACATCGACCTGGACCTGTTGACCTCCTCCACCTCCGACAACCCCGTCTACTACGTCCAGTACGCCCACGCCCGCACCCGCAACGTGGCCCGCAACGCCGCCGAGCACGGCGTGAGCCGCGACCCGAACGAGGCGCCCTTCGAGCCCGGCGCCCTGGACGATCCGGCCGACACCGCCCTGCTGGGGGTCCTGGCCCAGTTCCCCGCCACCGTGGCCCAGGCCGCGCAGCTGCGCGAGCAGCACCGCGTGGCCCGCTACCTCGAGCAGCTCGCCGCCGCCTACCACGCCTGGTACGGCGCCACCCGCGTCACCCCCCGTGGGGACGACGCCGTGGACTCCGGGCACGTCGCCCGCCTGTGGCTCAACGACGCCGTCGGGCAGGTCCTGGCCAACGGGCTCGACCTGCTGGGTGTGAGCGCCCCCGAGAGGATGTGAGAGTCGATGACTGACCAGATTCCCGCCGGAGAGCCGCCCCTGGGGTCGCTGGCCTGCCCCGAGCCCGAGGACCGTCCCGACCTGTGGCCCACCACGGCACGGCGCACGGACGACGGCGAGCTCGTCCTAGGCGGACTGACCGTCTCCGAGATCCTCGCCGAGGCCCCCAGCCCCGTCTTCGTCCTGGACGAGGCCGACCTGCGCGGGCGCGCCGCCTCCTGGGCCGCCGCCATGCATGAGGAGTTCTGGCCCAGCTACGGCATGGCCGGGGGAGAGGCCTTCTACGCCGGGAAGGCCTTCCTGACCACCAAGGTCGCCCAGTGGGTCCTCGAGGAGGGCATGGGCATCGACACCGCCAGCCGCGGCGAGCTCGCCGTATCCCTCGCCGCCCTGCAGGAGGTGGACGGTGAGGAGGCCACCACGGACGCCACCCGTCTGGGCCTGCACGGCAACGGCAAGACGCAGGCCGAGATCGCCGTCGCCCTCACCCACCACGTGGGTCACCTCGTCCTCGACTCCCTCGAGGAGGTCGAGCTCGCCGTCCGCGCCGTGCGCGAGCTGCGCGCCAGCAGCGTCTACGGGCCCGAGGAGACCGGCAAGGTCATGGTGCGCCTGACCACCGGCGTGCACGCCGGTGGCCACGAGTACATCTCCACCGGCCACGAGGACCAGAAGTTCGGCCTCTCCGTCCACGGAGGCGCTGCCCGTCAGGCCATCGACGCGATCATCGCCGCCCCCGAGCTCGAGCTGCACGGGCTGCACTCCCACATCGGCTCCCAGATCCTGGACCTGGCCGGCTTCCGGGAGGCCGTCGGCATCGTCCTCACCCTGCGCCACGAGGTCGCTGTCGACACCGGGCACCTGTGCCCGGAGGTCGACCTGGGCGGTGGCTACGGCATCGCCTACACCGGGGCCGACCCGGTGCCGCCCAGCCCGGCGCAGGTCGCCCGCACCCTGGCCGAGGCCGTGCGCGAGACCTGCGAGCGTCTTGGAGACGAGGTCCCCACCGTCTCCATCGAGCCCGGCCGCGCAGTCGCCGGCCCGACGACGGTCACCCTCTACACCGTCACCGGCCTCAAGCGCGTCGAGCTGGGGGAGGGGGCCTCGCGCCTCTACGTCAGCATTGACGGCGGCATGAGCGACAACATCCGCCCCGCCCTCTACGAGGCCGCCTACACGACCCTGATCGCCAACCGCCGCCCCGACCCGCAGGCCGGGCTGGTGCGCAGCCGGGTGGTGGGCAAGCACTGCGAGTCCGGCGACGTCGTCGTGCGCGACGTGGACCTGCCCGCCGACCTGGCCGTCGGTGACGTGCTGGCCGTACCCGCCACCGGCGCCTACGGGCGCTCCATGGCCTCCAACTACAACCTCTTCACCCGCCCCGGCGTGCGCTGGGTGCGTGAGGGTGAGTCGGGCTGGGTCCTGCGACCCGAGACCATCGAGGACCTTGTACGCCTGGAGGGCTGAGGTCTCCTATCGGTCGCTCGCTGAAGCGCCGTCGTGCCAGGAACAATTCCTGCAACGACGGCGCTTCTGTATATGTTCTGATAAAACGATGAGGTGATCCTGAGGGCGACAACAATCTTAAAGATTGCTGGGTGTAGCCGCTTCAAAGGTGGGGTGGATGTCGATTGTTTTGGAGGGCTGACACAACTGAAGCGTGGCTTGCCTGATAGGGGAGACACAGGGGTGGCATGGCTCGACGACAGATTCCTTGTAGGAAACCTACAATGTGGCAGGCTGATGATTGTCAGAATAGGCAGATTCGGATGTGACGAGACTGTGACGTCGCGCGTGTTTTGAGTGTTCCCTGTTCCCAATCAGTCGGTTTGTGACACAGTGGTCTTGGTCATCACGGGGCGGCCTTTCCCTCTCCTGAACAGACGGTGGGAACGTTCGGTGATGTTTCACAAGGCAGACCCTTGTCATCTATGCCAGGAATCCGGAGAACCCATGAACACAATGTCCACGGGCGCCGCCTCTCGGCCGGCCCTCACGCGAGGGGCGGTGAGGGGGGCCGCCGCCATCCTCACTCTCTTCCTTGTCGCGATCTTGTCTCAGTTCGCCCCTCAGGCGAGCGCTGAGCAGAACAAGAGCGTCAACGTCACCAACCTGTCTCTGACACGGGTGGACGGCAACAACGTTGAGCAGGACGGACAGCTCAACACCTACGACCTCGCCCGTCTCAGCTTCGACTGGAGCGGCGTCGACGCCAACCTCAAGAGCGGCGACTCCTTCACGATCGGTCTGGGTGAGTACTTCACCAACCTGCAGAACAACGAGACCCACCCCATGACCGTCGAGTACGGCGGCAAGGATGTCGAGGTCGGTACCTGCACCCTGACCGTCAAGGACGTCACCTGCACCTTCAACTCCAAGGTTGACGAGCTCAAGGCCGCCGGCTTCCACAACTTCAAGGGTTCCGGCTCCGCCCTGGTGTCCGTCGCCAAGGCCACCGACGTGCAGTCCGTTGACTTCACCGTCAACGGCGTCACCACGACCGTCACCCTGCCCGGTGGCGGCGGCATCGGCGGCCCCAAGGAGAGCGACTGGGAGCTCACCAAGTGGGCCTCCAGCTTCTACAACAACTACAAGGAGCTGACCTGGGGTGTGAACTTCGGGACCAACCAGACCACTGGTGGCAAGCTCGGCAAGACCTTCGACGGCTCCCGCCAGAGCATCGTCTTCACCGATACCCTCGGTGGCGGCATGACCTTCAACCAGGCCGACGCCACCCGCACGGTCCTCAACCTGCGTCCTGCTGACGGCAAGTCCATCCCGCTGACCAACGCCGCCGGCCAGGACTCCACCACCCAGTACGGTGACTACGACGTCAAGGCCACTTACTCCGAGGACGGCCGCACCGCCACCTACGAGGTGACCGGTCCGTTCCAGAACGGCACCAACTTCACCCTGGAGTACCCCGTCTCCTTCGTGGACGCCAACGGCAAGGCCGTCGCCGCCTCCCGAGGCACCTCCTACGAGAACACCGTGAACCTCAACGGTACGGACCTGACCAGCACCCAGAAGCAGTCCTACGTCCAGTACTTCGACATCTCGGTCCAGATGGAGCCCGGCTTCGGCAGCTTCAACGTGACCAAGGTCGTCGAGGGCGATGCTGCCGCGAAGGCCGCCGGCTCCAGCTTCGTCGTCGACGTCGCCTACGAGCTGCCGGCCGCTGCCAGCTCCTACCCGGACTGGAAGGCTCCCGAGGGCCAGAAGGCCACCGGCGAGGGCCGCACCGGAACCTCCTCCGTCACGGTCAAGCCCGGTGAGCCGGTCACCTTCGACGGCACCTTCCCCGTGGGCACCAAGGTCACGCTCACCGAGGACACCTCCAAGGCCCAGCCCGCCGCCTCCGGCTTCAGCTGGGGCGAGCCGGTCTTCACCATCGACGGCCAGAAGACCAACACCTTCACCATCCGCGACCAGGAGATCGTCAATGTCTCTCTGACCAACACGACGACGACCACCTCGACGCCGCCGACGACCACGCAGACCCCGCCCACGGTGACCACTCCGCCGGCGACCCCGCCGACCACCACGCAGGCCCCGCCCACGGTGGACAACCCGCCGGCGACCCCGCCGACCACCACGCAGCAGCCGCCGAGCACCCCGGGTGCTCCGGTGCCGCCCACCTCCACCCCGAAGACACCGAACGGTGGCACCCCGCCGCTGGCGCACACCGGTGCTAACGCCGTTGCGCTCGTGCTGCTCGCCGGCGCCGGCCTGGGTGGCGGTGCCCTGCTGGTGGCTCGTCGCCGCAACGCCTCCTGAACGCGGGTGACCGCTTCTCGAGCCTGAACGCTCTGTCAGCAGAGCCCATCCAGTGGCCCCTCTCCGGTTCAGCCGGGGCGGGGCCACTGGCCGTCTGCGCCCTGGGGTCCCGCCCCGACGGTCCGGCTCGGTGGATCTGCCGAAAGCAGGAGAGCCCCATTCGATCGTCTCGGCCGTGGGGAGGAGGAGGCCGCCCCGCCAATCATTCTCTCGAGGGGCGCTTATCGCGTGGCTGTTTTCTAGCCTGAAGGCATGAGCGCAACAACCTCCTCCTCTTCGTCCTCACTGACCTCCTTCCTCTCCTCCCTGGAGCAGCCGCCTCCGGCCTGGGGGTACTCCGACAGCGCGGCCGCCCCGGTATCCCTGGGACTGGGGCGGGTGATCGGCCGACTGCTCAAGCAGATCATCTGGCGTCGCTGAGAACTCCGCCCCGTCTGCGCGCAGCCTCAGGCCAGCGCCGGAGGCACCCCTGCCGGCCTCATCGCACTGGGGATCACAGAGCCGGTCGTGTGTCCACAGGCGGACATGCAAGCGCTCCACGGCCGATGCCCCTTATGCTGGCCCGCAGTGATGGCCAGCGCCGGTGGGCGGTCGGTTGACCGTGCCAGCCGATCGGCCCCATCGCATGACGCAGTCGAAGTGCCCACGCGCGGCACGCAACACAGCACACACAGCAAGGTGGTCATCCCGTGGCTCAGGACCTCTCACCCGCCCAGCGCACACTGACCGTCGGCGTCCTCGGCGCCGGGACCGTCGGCAGCCAGGTCATTCGCCTCCTCACCGAGCAGGCCGACGACTTCGCCGCCCGCTCCGGCGCACGTCTTGAGATCACGGGCGTCGCCGTCCGCGACGTCAACGCGCCGCGTGACTTCGCCGTCCCCCAGGACCTCCTCACCGATGACGCCACCGCCGTCGCCACCGGCAACGACCTGGTCATTGAGCTCATCGGCGGGATCGAGCCGGCCAGTACCCTCATCCTGGCCGCCTTCAAGGCCGGGGCCAGCGTCATCACCGGCAACAAGGCCCTCATCGCGGCCCACGGCCCCGAGCTCTACACCGCCGCCGCGGCCGCAGGCACCGACTTCTACTACGAGGCCGCTGTCGCCGGCGCCATCCCTGTGGTCTACGCGCTGCGCGAGTCCATGGCCGGTGACCGCGTCACCAGCGTGCTCGGTATCGTCAACGGCACCACTAACTACATCCTCGACGAGATGAGCACCAAGGGACTCTCCTTCGAGACCGCCCTGGCCACCGCCCAGGAGCTCGGCTACGCCGAGGCCGACCCCACCGCCGACGTCGACGGCCTGGACGCCGCCGCCAAGGCCGCCATCATCGCCTCCCTCGCCTTCCACACCCGCGTGGGCCTCGACGACGTCTCCGTCGAGGGCATCCGCGAGGTCACCGCCGACGACATCCGCGAGGCCCACGCCTCGGGCTGCGAGCTCAAGCTCCTCGCCATCGCCCAGCGCCGCGACGACGAGCACGCGCAAGGCGTCTCCGTGCGCGTCCACCCCGCCCTGGTCCCCAACGACCACCCGCTGGCCAGCGTTCACGGCGCCTACAACGCCGTCCTCGTCGAGGCCGAGAGCGCCGGGCGCCTTATGTTCTACGGTCAGGGAGCGGGAGGAGCCCCGACCGCCTCAGCGGTCCTGTCCGACGTCGTCGCAGCCGCCGCCCACCGGGTCCACGGCGGCCAGGCCCCCCGCGAGTCCTCCTACGCGAGCCTGCGGGTCCTCGGCCCCGAGGCCGCCGTCACCCGCTACCAGATCCAGCTGCGCTCAGACGACGCCGTCGGCTCCCTGGCCGCGATGGCCTCCGTCTTCGCCGAGAACGAGGTCTCCATCAACTCGGTGCGTCAGAGCGCCTACGTCACCTCCGACGGCAGCCACGATCAGGCCGTCGTCACCTTCGTGACCCACCCTGCCCCCGTCTTCCACCTCGACGCCGCCGTCGAGGGCCTGCGGGACTCCGACCGGGTCGCCGAGGTCGTCTCCATCCAACGCGTCGAGGGCGAGTGACATGCGCATCGTCTACGAGCGCGCGGCTGTCCGAGTCCCGGCCACGACGGCGAACATGGGGCCGGGCTTCGACTCCTTCGGCATGGCCTTCCGCTACTACGACGAGGTCTCGGTGCGGCCGATCACCGGCACCACCCGCGTCATCGTCGAGGGCGTGGGTGCCGAGACGGTCCCCACCGATGATGACAACCTCGTCGTGCAGGCGCTGCGAGCCGGTCTGGACGCCGTCGGCGCCCCACAGGCCGGCTTCGAGATGCGCTGCGTCAACCGGATCCCCCACGGCGGGGGCATGGGCTCGTCCGCCAGTGCCGCCGTGGCCGGACTCATGCTGGCGCGCGGCCTCATCGCCGAGCCCGAGGCCCTCAGCGATGACCGGATCTTCGCCCTGGCCACCGACTTCGAGGGCCACCCCGACAACGTCGCGCCCGCCGTGTTCGGAGGCGCCACTGTCGCCTGGGTCGAGCGCGGGGGACGCCCGCGCATGGCGCCCATGCCCCTGGACGCCTCCCTCGGGGTGAGCCTGCTCATCCCGCCGGCGACGACGCGCCTGTCCACCAAGGAGGCCCGTCAGGTCCTGCCGGTCTCCGTGCCGCGCGAGGACGCCCTGTTCAACACCTCCCGGGCCGCCGTGCTCATGCTGGCGCTCGCCGGACGTCCCGACCTGCTCATGGCCGGAACCGAGGACCGCCTCCACCAGGAATACCGGCGCGGAGTCCTGCCCGCCTCGATGGCCGTCATGGACTCGCTGCGCGAGCAGGGCTACCCGGCCGTCATCTCCGGCGCCGGTCCCACGGTGCTGGTCCTGTCCACCCTGGCCGACCAGACCCGCTTCGCCCTGGAGAACCACGGCTGGAGCGTACTCAGCCCCGGAATCGACACCCGTGGGGCGGTCCTGACCTCCTGATCTGAGCGGGTGGCTTCTTCATCCGCCTCCCTGATCGCGGGCGTCCTCGGACTCGAGGACGCCCGCGATCCGCGTCCGTCTCGAATCCCCGGTGAGGCGGCAGAGCCCTGCTTCCACGTGGGACGTGCACCACATCTGGGTAGTTGAGAAATAAACTATGGGCTTCTCCAGTTCTCTCAGTACACAAGAAATCATTGAAATCCAGTGTTGAGAATAGGGAGGACGTCCGATGCAGTTTGGAATCTTCACAGTTGGAGACATCACGACTGATCCGGCTACTGGCAAGGCTCCCAGTGAGCATCAGCGCATCAAGAACACAGTCGAGATGGCGGTCCTGGCCGAGCAGGCGGGTTTGGACTTCTTCGCTACCGGGGAGCACCACAACCCACCCTTCGCGCCGTCGTCACCCACGACCCTGCTGGCCAACATCGCCGCCCGCACGGACAAGCTTCTCCTGAGCACTGCGACCACCCTCATCACGACCAATGACCCGGTGCGTCTGGCCGAGGAGTACGCCTACCTCCAGCACCTCTCCGACGGGCGCGTCGACCTCATGATGGGGCGTGGCAACACCGGGCCGGTCTACCCCTGGTTCGGCAAGGACATCCGCAAGGGCATCTCGCTCGCGGTGGAGAACTACGACCTGCTGCGCCGCCTGTGGCGCGAGACCAATGTGGACTGGGAGGGTGAGTTCCGCACCGCGCTGCAGGACTTCACCTCCATGCCCCGCCCGCTCGACGGCGTCCCGCCCTTCGTGTGGCACGCCTCCATCCGCTCGCCCCAGATCGCCGAGCAGGCCGCTTACTACGGAGACGGATACCTCCATAACAACATCTTCTGGCCCATCGACCACGTCAAGAAGATGGTCGACCTCTACCGAGAGCGCTTCGCCTTCTATGGTCATGGCCGGCCCGAGCAGGCGATCGTGGGCTTGGGTGGACAGATCTTCGCTGCCAGGAGTGAGGCCGAGGCCATCGAGCGATACACCCCCTACTTCCGCAACACCTACGTCTACCAGGGGGCGTCGCTGGAAGAGATGACACAGCACACGCCTCTCGCGGTCGGCACGCCTGAGCAGATCGTGGAGAAGTACCTGACCTACCGGGACGCGATCGGCGACTACCAGCGTCAGGCCTTCAACCTGGACCTGGGCGGCGTCCCGCACAAGGAGATCATGAAGCAGATCGAGTACCTGGGTTCCGAGATCGTTCCGGCGCTGCGCGCCGAGCTGGAGTCCACCAGGCCCGAGGGGGTTCCCGACGCGCCGCTCCACCCGCGCCACCGGGCCCTGCTGGAGGGGGCCGAGCCGCCGGCTGAGGAGCCCTTCTCCTTGTCCAACGAGTTCGACCCGCTCACGGGCCGGAAGGTGAGGATCTGAGATGGCATGGGAAACCCGTGACACGACGAGTGACAGGCAGGAGATGGATGACATGACCGCTGATACGACCGCGCCCGTCGCCCCTTCCGGGGGCACCCAGTCCCTGGCCGGATCGCCGACCTATGACGCCTACGCCAATACCCAGATGGGGCGTTTGAGCCGGATCGTGGCTCTGCACGCCGGGGTCTCGGAGCCCTCGACCTCCCAGATGCTCGCCGAGCGGCTGGCTGAGTCGACCCGCAAGGCCCTGGAGTCCGACTCCCGCCTGGCCAGCATCGAGGTCATCGGGCTCAGGCCCCTGGTCAAGGACATCGCCCTGGCCAGTGTGGGTGGGCCGGTGTCCGCCGACCTGCAGAAGGTGATCGATGCCCTGTCCACCGCCGACGGCGTCATCCTGGTCAGCCCGGTCTTTCAGGCCTCCTACTCCGGACTGTTCAAGTCCGCCATGGATGTGCTGCCGACCGGCACGCTTGAGGGCGTCCCCGTCCTGCTGGGGGCGACGGCCGGCACTGCGCGGCACAGTCTTGTGACCGAGATGGCGCTGCGGCCGCTGGTGGTCTACATGAAGGCCCTTCCGACGCAGACCGCCGTCTTCGCGGCCAGTGAGGACTTCGGTGCGGCCTGGCAGAGGCCATCATCCTCGGAGAGGCCCGAGTCGCCCTTGAGCGAGCGCGTGGCCCGGGCGGGACGGGAGCTGGCCACGCTCATGGAGCGCTTCCCGCGCCAGGCACCGGTTGACCCGTTGGCCGACTTCGCGCCCATGGAGACGCTTCTCGCAGGTCGTTGAGGTCGTGAGCCTGGGAGCTTGAAGGGCAAGAGTCGACTGGGTTGTGTCCGAGTCGATCATTCCGGTGGGGCTGATCGTGCGTACGGTCGGCCCCGCCGGCGTCACGGCGACGGCGAGAAGTGTCATGGATGGAATATGGATGGAATAACGGCTGCATCCCCGGCGTTGCTCGCCAGTGTTCCGTTAGGTGCTGCTTCTCCGGGCTGCTATGATGACGCTGTCGGCCGCACGGATCGCACCACGCCGCTGACCGTACCAGCCCCGGACCTGAGGCTCAGGTCTCAGCAGAAGCCGGCAGTGCATGACCCACCCCCGTGAATGATTCCGGGGAAGTCTCCCCAGTTGAACGTTTCCTTTGTCGGAGCGTTATCACACCGTTAGGACACTCGTGACCGAGACCTCCAGCGCCCAGCCCTCGCTTTCCACCATGCGTCTGGCCGAGCTTCAGTCGCTCGCCGGCTCCATGGGCCTCAAGGGCACCTCCCGTATGCGTAAGAGTGAGCTCGTCGCCGCCATCCGTGAGGCGCGCGGCTCCTCCGCCTCCACTCCCGACTCCCACAGCACGTCGAAGAGCTCGCCCGATGCCGGGGCGACCAACGCCGCTGACTCCTCCTCCGCCTCAGCGGCCAGTGAGCCCGCACCGGAGCAGCCCCCGGCCGCGGCCTCCGGGCGCTCCCGCCGTCGTCGCGCCACCGCGGCCTCCGGGGCCCCCGAGGAGCGCCAGTCCGCGCCGGCCCTCGACCTGGGCCTCGATCTGGCGGCTCGCTCCGGCTCCTCCAGCAGCGACTCGGACAGCGGCTCCGGCCGTGACGAGGAGCGCCCCGCACGCAGCCGGTGGCGCGAGCGCGCCGAGCGCTCCGAGACCACTGAGAGCGATGACCGTGACTCCTATGGCCGCTCGGAGCGCGGCGAGCGCTCCTCGCGCGACCAGTTCCGCCGCGGCCGCCGGCGCGCCCAGGCCTCCGCCGGCGCCCCCGAGAACCAGGAGCGCGCCTCGCGCGAGCCCCGTACCGACTCACCCGAGGACCACGCCGATGCCAAGGCCGCCCTCATGCGGGACCTGGCCGACGCCACCGGGACCTCCGTCGTCGAGCCCCAGGAGCGTTCGCGCCGGGGCCGTGACGGCAATGACGAGTCCGACGGCTACGACGAGGAGCGCGGTGGGCGCCGTCGTCGGGGCCGCAAGCGCGGACGCGACCGCTTCGACCGTGATGACCGTGACTCCGGCCGTGAGGGCCGGGACGGATCCGCCGGGCGCGGCAACCGCAACCAGCCGCGTGAGGACGAGGTCCTCCTGCCGGTCGCCGGCATCCTGGACGTCACCGACAACCAGCACGCCTACCTGCGCACCTCCGGGTACCTGCCCGGCCCCAAGGACGTCTACGTCTCCAACCAGCTCATCAAGGACAACGGGCTGCGTGCCGGCGACGCCGTGACCGGCTGGGTCCGCGAGGGCGGAGAGTCCTCCACGCCCCACCAGGGCGGGCGCAACAACCGCCGTCAGAACCAGGCCGGCCGGGTCAAGTACAACCCCATGGTCAGCGTCGAGACCGTCAACGGCATGGACGCCGAGCGCTCCAAGCGCCGCCCCGAGTTCGCCAAGCTCACCCCCCTCTACCCCCAGGAGCAGCTGCGCCTGGAGACCACGCCCAAGGCCGTCACCCCACGGATCATCGACCTGGTCTCGCCCATCGGCAAGGGGCAGCGCGGGCTCATCGTCTCCCCGCCCAAGGCGGGTAAGACGATCGTCCTGCAGCAGATCGCCAACGCCATCAGCGTCAACAACCCCGAGGCCCACCTCATGGTCGTGCTCGTCGACGAGCGCCCCGAGGAGGTGACCGACATGCAGCGCACGGTCAAGGGCGAGGTCATCGCCTCCACCTTCGACCGCCCCGCCTCCGACCACACGATCGTGGCCGAGCTGGCCATCGAGCGCGCCAAGCGCCTCGTGGAGCTGGGCCAGGACGTCGTCGTGCTGCTGGACTCCATCACGCGGCTCGGGCGCGCCTACAACCTGGCGGCCCCGGCCAGCGGCCGGATCCTCTCCGGTGGTGTGGACGCCTCCGCCCTCTACCCGCCCAAGCGCTTCTTCGGGGCGGCCCGCAACGTGGAGAATGGCGGCAGCCTGACTATCCTGGCCACGGCCCTGGTGGAGACCGGCTCCAAGATGGATGAGGTCATCTTCGAGGAGTTCAAGGGGACCGGAAACATGGAGCTGCGGCTGTCGCGCCAGCTCGCCGACAAGCGCATCTTCCCGGCCGTGGACGTGGCGGCCTCCGGCACTCGCCGCGAGGAGCTGCTCATCGACCCCGCCCAGCTCAAGATCATGTGGCGCCTGCGTCGCCTCTTCGCCGGGCTGGAGCAGCAGCAGGCCATCGAGCTGGTGCTCTCCAAGCTCAAGGACACCCAGTCCAACGCCGAGTTCCTCATGGTGCTGTCCAAGACCACCCCGGCCGGCACGTCCTTGGCCGACGGCGAGGACGAGTAACGCAACCGGCCAGGTGCCCGGTCTCACGCGGTAAAGCCGTTGCATGGGCCGGCGGCCGGTGGCATAGTCTGCTGCTGGCCTCCGGTTCACCCTCGCTCCCGCGTGGGACCCGGGACCCTCTGACGCTTAAGGAGAAACCTATGAAGCAGGGCATCCACCCCGACTACGTGGCCACCACGGTCACGTGCACCTGTGGCAACACCTTCGAGACCCGTTCCACCGTCACCTCCGGTGAGATCCGCGTGGACGTGTGCTCGGCCTGCCACCCGTTCTACACCGGCAAGCAGAAGATCCTCGACACCGGTGGCCGCGTCGCCCGCTTCGAGGCCCGGTACGGCAAGCGCAGCAAGTAGCCGCGTCTCACGACGCCGGCGGCCGGCTCCCAGAGTCGCCGTCGGCGTCGTTTGCATATCGCACGAGTGCCGCTGGTGCCCGTCAGCACGACTCCTAGCCAGTGAAGGAACCCGAGTCCATGAGTGAGGACTTCTCCGCCGCAGAGCCGCTCCTGGCCGAGTACGCGGATATCGAGGCCGAGATGGCCGGGCCCGCGGCCTCCGACCCCGGTGCCATGCGTCGGCTGGGGCGCCGCTACGCCGAGCTGGGCAGGGTCGCGGCCGCCTACCGGGCATGGCAGGCGGCCAGTGCCGACCTGGCCGACGCCCGCGAGCTGGCCGCGGAGGACGAGGACTTCGCCGCTGAGGTGCCGGCCCTGGAGGCCGCCGAGGCCGCTGCCGGCGAGCACCTGCGCGAGGTCCTCGTGCCCCGGGATCCTGACGACTCCCGCGACGTCATCATCGAGGTCAAGGCCGGTGAGGGCGGTGAGGAGTCGGCGCTGTTCGCCTCCGACCTGGCCCGCATGTACTCCCGTTACGCCGAACGGCAGGGCTGGGCCGTGGAGGTTCTGGACGCCACCGACTCCGACCTGGGCGGCTACAAGGACGTGCGCCTGGCCATCAAGGCCCGCGGACCCGTGGAACCCCAGGACGGGGTGTGGGCGCACCTGAAGTACGAGGGCGGTGTCCACCGCGTCCAGCGAGTCCCGGTCACCGAGTCCCAGGGCCGCATCCACACCTCCGCGGCCGGCGTCCTGGTCATGCCGGAAGCCGACGACCCCGGTGAGCTCCAGATCGACGCCGCCGACCTGCGCATCGACGTCTTCCGTTCCTCGGGGCCTGGGGGCCAGAGCGTCAACACCACGGACTCGGCCGTGCGCATCACGCACCTGCCCACGGGGATTGTCGTGTCCATGCAGAACGAGAAGTCCCAGCTGCAGAACAAGGAGGCGGCCATGCGGGTCCTGCGGGCCCGGCTCCTGGCCGAGCGCGCGGCGGCGGCCGCCGCCGAGGCGGCGCAGGCCCGTCGCAGTCAGGTGCGCACTGTGGACCGCTCCGAGCGCATCCGCACCTACAATTTCCCTGAGAACCGGATCGCCGACCACCGCACCGGCTTCAAGGCCTACAACCTCGATGCCGTTCTTGACGGTGATCTCGGTCCAGTGATCGCCTCGGCCATCGCCATGGACGAGGCCGAACGATTATCCCAGGTGGGTGAGGGCAGTGGTTCCTGAGTTGTGCGGCGGCGCGCCGGCGGGTGCGGTGGACCGCTACGGGCTGCGGGCGCTGGTGCGTCAGGCTGCCGGTCGGCTGGCTGCGGCCGGCGTGACCAGCCCTCAGGTCGATGCCCGCATCCTGGCCGAGCACCTGCTGGGGCGGGCCCTGCTGCTGGCCGACGGCGCCGACGGCGACTTCCCGGCCGCCTATGACGCGCTGGTGCTGCGCCGCGAGTGCCGTGAGCCCCTCCAGCACATCATCGGGCGCATGTGGCTGCGGGGCGCCGAGCTCATCAGTCGTCCCGGCGTGTTTATCGTGCGCCCGGAGACCGAGGTGGTGGCCGGGGCCGCCATTGAGGCGGCCCGCGAGGTCATGGACGGCGGCGGGGGAGTGGTCCTGACCGCCGACCTGTGCACCGGCTCGGGTGCGATCGCGGCCTGCGTCGCCAAGGAGGTGCCGGGTGCCCGGGTGGTCGCCGTCGAGATCAGTGAGACCGCGGCGTCCCTGGCCCGCGAGAACTGTGAGCGGCTGGTGCCCGGTCGCGTCGAGGTGATCCACGCCGACGCCACCGACCCGCTGGTCCTCCACGACCTCAACGGGCAGGTCGACGTCGTCGTCTCCAACCCGCCCTACGTGCCGGCCGGCGCCGTGGAGGACACTGAGACGGAGCAGCACGAGCCCACGGTGGCGCTCTACGGCGGGGGGCCCGATGGGCTGGAGATTCCGATTGACGTCCTGGTGCGCTCGGTTGCGCTGCTGCGCACCGGCGGGGTGCTCGTCATGGAGCACGACCACGAGCAGGGGGCGCTGCTGCGCGCCGCCGCGCTCGGAGCCGGGTTCAAGCAGGCCGAGACCGGCCAGGACCTCACCGGCCGCGACCGCTACCTGCGCGCCGTGAGATAGGTTCTTCGGTAGGTGAAGCAAAGGTGGCCGGGCCGCCTACCGCCTCGGCGGCCGGAGTGGTTGGTTCTCTGGTCATCGTTCCGCGGTTCTGAGAGAATAGTTCTGTGGCGGTGAAAGTGGCGATCGATACCAAGGCGCTGTCGGAGGCATGCGCCCGGTTTGGTGTTGTTCGGTTGCGCGTCTTCGGGTCAGTGCTTACCGAGCATTTTGATCCCCAAACCAGTGATATCGACTTTCTTGTCGACTTCCAGACGGGTCGGGAGGATCGATTCGCGGATTTCTTCGGCCTGCAGGATGAGCTGACGAGGATCTTCGGAAGAAAGATTGACCTGGTCATTGCTGACTCAGTCAAGAATCCTTACTTCAAGTCCTCGGTGCTGAGGGGTGCTGAGGACGTCTATGCGGCCTGAGTAACGGTGTTGGAGTTGGCCTGATCTCGGCGCCTCGGGTACGTGTGATGGCAGCGTGATGCTCGCTCATGGAGGGGTGTGCGACCGGGGTCAGGAGTTACGACCGCCTGCGGAGGATAGCTGATCCGCCGACTCGTGGATCACCGTCGTGGCGTCCTCCAGGAACTCAATGAGCTGATTGACCCGGCTCTCGGGCCAGCCGTCCACCAGTGCCGTCAGTTTCCGGTTGGCGGGCAGGAATATCTCGGCGAGGCGATCAGCGCTCGTGGCGTGGATGGTGAAGGAGCGCAGGTCCGTCTCACTGGGGCGACGCTCAACCCAGCCATCGCGGACGAGTCGCCGCAGCACGCTCGTCATCGTTGTTGTCCCCATCCGGGTGCGGCGGGCGAGGGCAGTGGGGGTCTGCGGGCCGTCGCGGTGCAGGGCGTCGAGTACCGCCAGGTCGCTGTCATTGAGCCCGGTTTTCGCGGCGACAGCGCGGTTGCTGGCGGCGAGCTCGCTGTTCATGGCGCGCAGCGCCCGGATGAGACGCTGATCGTGAATCCCTCCGCTCAAGCGGCCCTCCTGATCGGGGTGAACATAGGTGAGTGTCAGGATAGATCGATGACGAGCTTGCCGCGGACGTGGCCCTTTGCCAGCTCGGTGTAGGCGGCGCGAATCTGCTCCAGTGTGAAGGAGTAGGTGCGAGCAAGCTCAACCTTGATGGCGTCATCCGCCACCAGCTCTGCCACCTCCTCGAGGTCGCCACGTCCACTGCTGTGCCGTGAGCCGGTGAACTGCGCACCCCTGACGATCGCCGCGGGTGAGGGAACCAGGGTGCCGATGGAACGGCCCGTCAGTCCGAGATCGCGACCAAGCCGTACGTAGGTGCCGCCGTAGCAGTCCAGGAGCTTGGTGACGGGGGAGGGAGCCGCGTCGCGAACCCGGCTGGTCAGATTCTCGCCGTAGGTGACTGGAATAGCGCCCAAGGAGCGGAGATAGTCCATATTGCGCGCGCCGGCGATTCCGATGACGGTGGCGCCTCGGCTCGCGGCCAGCTGAGAGGCGAGCGAACCCACACCGCCCGCGGCGGCACTGATGACAATGACATCGCCCTCGTGCACGTTCAGCTGCTTGAATGCGCCGCACGCGGTTTGCGCAGCTACGCCAAGGCAGGCCGCCTGCGTGAAGGACAGTGGAGCCGGCTTCTTGACGACGTCGTCGGCGGGTGCCACCAGCTCGGTGGTGAGTGCTCCGCGGGTGTCGGCCTGACCGGGCGCACTTCGCAAGGTGCCCAGCACGGCATCGCCCACGGCGAGGTCGGTGACGTTCGCACCGACGGCATCAATGACGCCTGCGAAGTCGCGGGCCACGCCCCTGGGGAAGCGAGCGGATGCGCCCTCCAGCCAGCGTCGAGGATGAAGGATGCGCTGAACCCGTTCAAGCCTTCGCAGATCACCTCGGAAGGTCTTGAAGTCGAGGGGGTTGAGCCCGACGGCGCGCACCGCGATGCGTACCTCTCCGTCGCCGGGTGCCTGCGGCGGGCGCTCGGCCTCCTCCAGGACCTCTGGTCCGCCGAACCGGCGATACTCGATTGCTCGACTCATGGAAGCCTCCTCGGACTCACTCGACAGCGAGATGCTGCGCTCACATCCATCTACTACGTGGAACGTATAGTACGAGCTTCGTACTAGTTGAGCAAGGAAGCGTCCTTGGGTGGGTTCAGTGCTCCCTTCGGGGAGAGGTCGCTCAGGGAGACCTGCTCCCAGGCGTTGGCCATCGCATCGGGCACGAGCCCGGTGATCCGCATGACCTCCGCTGTGAAGGGAACCGTGTGAATGCCTGAGGCGGTGGTGACGCCTCGGTCGGCCTCCGTCCCGTTGTCAGTGCATGGGCGGGGAAAGCGGGACATGTCGGTGGCCTGGCCTAGGCTTGGCCTCACGATGAACGCGATGAACTCCCTCTTCGGCGCCCTGCCCATGCCCGGCTCCGGCGGTGCGGCCACGCCGCCGCCCGAGGCCGCGCTGCCCGCCCTTGTCCCCGCTGCAGGCTCCTTCGACGATGACTCCTGGGCTGAGGTCGAGGCCCCGGAGGAGGACTGGGGTCCCGAGGACGCCCCACCGCCTGAGGACGAGTCGGCCGCAGCCCCCACCTGGGAGGAGCGTCAGGACGAGGTCTCCGCTCTGGTCGCCCGCGCCCAGGCCAATGCCGCCGCGGCCCGCGCCCGAGCCGACGGCGCCGCGCCCTCGGGTCGGCCCACCGGCCCGGCCTGGGGCGTCACAGTCTCAGACCCGGCCGAGCTCATCCGTGGCCTCAACCCCGCCCAGGAGGCCGCCGTTACCCACGCCGGCGCCCCCCTGCTCATCATCGCCGGTGCGGGCTCGGGCAAGACCCGGGTCCTCACCCACCGCATCGCCCACCTCATCGCCACCGGACGCGCCCGCCCCGGCGAGATCCTGGCCATCACCTTCACCAACAAGGCCGCCGCCGAGATGCGCGAACGCGTCACCGCCCTGGTGGGCCCCGCAGGCGAGCGCATGTGGGTCTCCACCTTCCACTCCGCCTGTGTGCGCATCCTGCGCCGCGAGCACGAGGCCGCCGGTCTGCGCTCCACCTTCTCCATCTACGACGCCGCCGACTCCACCCGCCTCATCACCCTCATCGTGCGCGAGCTGGGCATCGACCCCAAGCGCTTCACCCCCAAGACCTTCGCCCACCGCATCTCCGACCTCAAGAACGAGCTCATCACCCCGGCCCAGTTCGCCGAGCGCGCCGTCACCTCCAACCCCCTCGAGCGCCACCTCGCCGAGGTCTACCGCGCCTACGCCCAGCGCCTGAGCGCCGCCAACGCCCTGGACTTCGACGACATCATCATGCGCACCGTCTCCCTGCTCCAGACCCGCCCGGCTGTGGCCGAGATGTACCGGCGCCGCTTCCGCCACATCCTGGTCGACGAGTACCAGGACACCAACCACGCCCAGTATGTCCTCGTGCGCGAGCTCGTCGGTGGGCCCGGCACCTCCGGGGCCGGCTCGGCCCTGCCGCCGGGCGAACTCACCGTCGTCGGCGACTCCGACCAGTCCATCTACGCCTTCCGCGGCGCCACCATCCGCAACATCGAGGAGTTCGAGGAGGACTACCCCTCGGCGCGCACCATTCTGCTGGAGCAGAACTACCGCTCCACCCAGAACATCCTCTCGGCCGCCAACGCCGTCATCTCCCGCAACAGCGGCCGGCGCGAGAAGAACCTGTGGACCGCCGCCGGAGACGGCGCCCCCATCACCGGCTACGTCGCCGACTCCGAGCACGACGAAGCCCGCTGGATCAGCCAGGAGGTCGACCGCCTGGCCGACGAGCACGGCGTACGCCCCCGCGACGTCGCCGTCTTCTACCGCACCAACGCCCAGTCCCGCGCCCTCGAAGAGGCCTTCATGCGCGCCGGCCAGCCCTACAAGGTCATCGGCGGCACCCGCTTCTACGACCGCCGCGAGATCAAGGACGCCATCGCCTACCTGCGCGCCGTCGACAACCCCGACGATGACGTCAACCTGCGCCGCATTCTCAACGTCCCCAAACGCGGCCTGGGGGACAAGGCCGAGGGCGCCCTGGCCGAGCACGCCGCCCGCTACGCCGTCTCCTTCGGGCAAGCCGTCGCCGACGCCGCCGGAGCCCCCCGTGAGGCCCAGACGGACGGAACCGAGAACACCGACGGGCAGGACACCTCCACCACCGGGGCCGGTGAGCCGCCCGAGGTCGAGGGCCTGACCACCCGGGCCCGCAACCAGGTGCGCGGCTTCCACGAGCTGCTCACCACCCTGCGCCACATGGTCACCGCCGGCGACGGCGTCGCCGACGTCCTCGACTCCGCCCTGGACGCCTCGGGCTACCTCGCCGAGCTGCGCGCCAGCGACGACCCCCAGGACGCCACCCGCGTGGAGAACCTCGCCGAGCTCCACTCCGTGGCCAGCGACTTCCAGGCCGCCAACCCCGACGGCACCCTGGCCGACTTCCTCGAGCGCGTCTCACTCGTGGCCGACTCCGACCAGCTCCCACCCAGCGCCGACCTGGAGGACGAGGAGGCCCGGCAGGCCGAGGAGCAGGGCCAGATCACCCTCATGACCGTCCACACCGCCAAGGGCCTGGAGTTCCCGGTCGTCTTCGTCACCGGCATGGAGGACGGCACCTTCCCCCACGCCCGCTCCCTGACCGAGGAGACCGAGCTCGCCGAGGAACGGCGCCTGGCCTACGTGGCCCTCACCCGCGCCCGCGAGCGCCTCTACCTCACCCGCGCCGCCGTACGCTCGGCCTGGGGAGCCGCCAACGCCATGCCCGCCTCCCGCTTCCTCGACGACGTACCGGACGAGACCATCGACTGGAAGCGCCTGACCTCCTCCATGGAGGCGCTGCGCGGCGGCGGCACCGGCTGGGGCAGCAGCTGGGGCGAGGGCGGCTTCGGCTCGGGCGGGCGGCGCTCAGGCTCCTCCCGGCAGAGCTCCTACTCCGACGACGATGACTTCGCCCCGCCCGTGGGCGCAGGCACCAAGCGCTCGGGCAAGCTGGGGCGCGTGGAGACCGCCCAGGACCGGGCCGCCAAGCGCGCCTCCGCCCGTCTCGAGGCCCGCGGCAAGCAGATCGCCCCCTCACCGGCCGGCGCCGCCTCGGAGGACCTGCCCGCAGCCGTCGCCGGGCTGAGGACCGGCGACCAGGTGCGCCACGACTCCTACGGGGTGGGCACCGTCGTCGGCCTGGAGGGCAAGGGGCGGTCCCTGACCGCCCGCGTCGAGTTCGTCATCGACGGCGCCCCCACCACCAAGCGCCTCATCCTGCGCTACGCCCCCGTCGCCAAGATCTGACGAAACCATCCGCCATCAACCTCCCGCGGTATCGGAAACCGAGCTGAAGGCAGTGGGCGCCGGTTCCTCCTGGCGGGGGAGGTGTGGCGACCGGCAGGTGGGCAACACTGTGGTCATGAACGCCCCGGCCTCCTTCCCGACTTCATCAGCGGAGCCGCGGGCTCCTCGCCTCCTGGACCGGCTCGTCCCGGTCAGTCCCCAGTGGCGCATTCCTCCGCGGAAGGCGGAGCGCCTCGGCTGGCTCCAGCTCCTTCTGGGGATCCTGGTCGTCCTCGGCGCTCAGATGATCGTCGGGCTGCTGGCGGTGGCGACTGGACTCGTGCGACACGGGGGCGGGGCGGCAGCCCGGCCGGGTGTCGCGTTCATCGTCGCGATCAGTGCCGTGCCCCTGACCGTGCTCGGGTACTGGCTGCTGGTGCGCTTCGTCGGTGGCCGGCCCGTCATTGAGCTGGGCGGGCGCGGGGCGGCACTGCGTGAGCTCCTGGTCGGCCTGGCCATGGGTGCGCTGCTCATGGGTGCCGTCATCGCGGTCCTGGCCCTGCTCGGTTCCTATCACGTGGTGGACGTCGGTTGGAGCACGGGGATCCTCGTCGGCCTCCAAGCCGGTATCGTCGCCGGATTCACCGAGGAGATCCTCGTCAGAGGTGTCATGCTCCGCCTCATCGAGGGGTGGGTGGGGACCTGGTGGGCGCTGGCCATCACCGCGGCGTTCTTCGGCGCCGCCCACCTCGGCAACCCTCAAGCCACCGTCTTCGGTGCGGTGGCGATCGCACTGGAGGCGGGCATCCTGCTGGGCGCCTGCTACCTGCTCACCCGTCGCCTGTGGCTGGCGATCGGGCTGCACGCCGCCTGGAACTTCGTCCAGGGCGGCATCTTCGGCTCCGACATCTCCGGCACCGGGTCGGGACGCGGACTCATCGAGGCCCGCTTCACCGGCCCCGACCTGCTGACCGGCGGAGCCATGGGGATCGAGGCCTCCGTCGTCGCGGTCGTGCTGTGCACCGCGGCCGGCGTAGCCATGCTGCTGGCGGTCCGCCGGCGCGGGCTCGTCGTCCCGCCCTGCTGGCGCCGCCCGCCTCAGGCCACACTGGACGGTACGCAGCCGGCCTAGGATCCGTCACGAAACCAGGACGGAGCACTGTGTGTTCGTACCATGGCGCGCGCGGTCGTACCCTCTACCCCTCGAACGCGAGGCTCAAGGTACGACCGCGACGTCGAGCACCTCGGGCGGTGACGGCGTGAGCCGACCGCAACCGGATCAGCTACGGCTCGGCACCAGGCGCACGGGGCGCCGCTCGGCCCGGAAGTCGTTGACCGGGGCCTCGGAGGCGTAGCCCAGGGCGAAGCCCGTGATGAGGCGGTAGTCCGACGGCGCCTCGAACTCGGCGTCGAAGGGACGGCGCCAGGTAGCCAGGACCCCCAGGGGGCAGGAGTCGACGCCGTGGGCCTTGGCGGACAGGAACAGGGTCTGCAGCATGATCCCGGCGTCGAGCGCCGCGAAGGGCATAAGGCCCTTGTGGACCAGGACGAAACCGATGACCGGGGCGCCGAAGGCCTCACAGTTGCGGCGGGCGGCCGCGTCACGGGCCTCGCGGTCCTTGCGGGCGATACCCATGTGCGCGTACAGCCGGCCACCGACCGCCTGGGAGTGGGGCAGCAGATCCGCGGGGTAAGGCGCCCAGGTCGGGTAGTCGCCGTCGGGCGCCTTGCCGCTCAGGGCCAGGCGGGCCATCGCCCCGCGCTCCTTGTGCTGGACGGGGAGCGTGGTATCGAACTCCTCGACGTAGGCCGTCCGCAGGCGGTCCGCCTGCTCACCAGTGGCCAGCGCCACCATGAAGGGGCGGGTGTTCGACCAGCTCGGCGCCTGGCGGGCGTCCTCCAGGATCTCCTCGATGACCTCAGGCGGTACAGGATCGGCCCGGAAGTCCCGCACGGAGTGCCGGGAAGCGGCCAGGTCGGAAAAGGTCTCGGGGTTCATTGCGGCGTCTCCTTGGACGGGTGCTGATGGCGTGGGCCGAAGGTGGAGTCGTCCAGCTGGCGCAGGACCCGGGCCGGGTTGCCCACCGCCAGGCTGCTGGCAGGAATGTCCTTGGTGACCACCGAGCCCGCGCCGATGACGCAGTTGTCCCCGATGGTCACACCCGGGCAGACGATGACCCCGCCGCCCAGCCACACGTTGTCCCCGATCGTGATGGGGTCGGCCGCCTCCAGGGAGCAGGCGCGCGGCGTCGGCTCCAGGGGATGGACCGGCGTGAGCAGCTGGACGTTCGGGCCGATCTGACAGTGCGCGCCGATACTGATCCGGGCGACGTCGAGGGCCACGAGCCCGTAGTTGACGAAGGTCCCCTCACCCACGGCGATGTTGTCCCCGTAGTCCACGCGCACCGGCGGCAGCAGGTGTGCCTTGTCGCCCAGCCCCGGGATCGCGGAGCGCAGCAGATCCCAGCAGTCCTCCTCACCCTCGGCGAAGGCCCGCTCGAAGCGGTGGAGCATCTTGCGGGCGTGGGCGGCGATCCTGGCGTTGTCCGGGTCGTCGGCGACGTACCAGTCACCGGCGAGCATGCGCTCGCGGTTGGTGCGCTCATCGCCCACGAAGTAGGGCTCTGCCTCCGGGAAGCGTGGGGCGGGACTCTCACTCATACCCAGCAGCCTAACGGCGGCCCGACACGCCCGTCGGCCGGTTCGAGCCGACCCGCCGGAGTCGGCGCTCAGAGCCTGTTCAGGAGTGGGGGAGCACCTCGGCCACGGCCGCCCGCAGCGTCTCCGGCAGGCCCAGGGCCTCGAGCTCACCCAGCAGGGCGGTTCCGCTCAGGCCCCGCTGCACCGCGTCCCAAGCCAGGTCCTTGGCCATGTACTCCACGCGCGCGGCGTCCAGGATTGCGTGGACCTCATCGCGCCAGTCGGCTGGGGAGTGCTTCGTGCCGCGGAGGACCAGCTGGACGCCGTCGATGAGTTCCTGGCGGCTCAGCTCCTCCAGGTGCACCAGCGTCCCGGCCCCCAGGGTGAAGCCGTCACCGCTGACCTCCTCGGTGGCCAGCCGGCGCGCCCGCTCACCCACCCCCAGCCAGGCGCCGGCCACCTGGCCGGCCAGGAGTCGCACCGTCACCAGCCGCGAGGCCGGCACGACCTCGGCCGCCCCCTCCAGGCGGATACGCAGCACCACGTCGGCGCCGTCCTCCTCCTCGGCCTCGGGCCAGGTCAGCGCCATGTGGGTGCGGGCGATCTGGTCCTGCCCGGGCTGGGCCGAGCCGTCGTCCTCCTCCAGGGTGAAGCTCCCCGAGCCCCCGGGCACGACGACGATCTCCAGTTCGCGCGGATTGTCCCCGGCCGCCTCCGTCAGGTTCCCGGCCAGAGGGATGACGGAGCCGGCCCGGGCCAGTACCCCGATCCTGTCCAACGGGCGCGACAGGCTCAGCATGCGCCCGCGCCCACCGGTGGTGGCCTCATAGCGGCGCCCCGTGGGCAGGTCGTACCAGACGCCGTCGGGCAGCCAGGTCAGCTCCCGCCCCAGGCCGGTGGCCACATCGAGCGGGGAGGTGAAGGGCACCACCAGCAGGTCCCCGAAGCAGAAGCTGCCCCGGTGCTCGTAGGCGGCCAGCTCGCGCGGGTGGTCGTGGTAGACCGGACGCACCGGAGCGATGCCTTCACCCGCCGAGCGGCGCGCCCACGTGTACAGGTAGGGCACCAGCCGGTGACGCAGCTGCAGGTGCGCCTCCATCGTGGCGCGCGCGTCACGCGAGTAGCGCCACGGCTCCTTGGAGGTGAAGCCCGAGTTCGACGAGTGCAGGCGGTTGATGGGGGAGAAGCAGCCCAGCTGGAACCAGCGCGCCGCCATCGTGTCGTCGCTGCCGCCCAGCATGTGCCCGCCGATGTCATTGGACCACCAGAAGTAGCCGATGTTGGCGGCCGTGGCCGTGAAGCGCGGCTGGAAGCGCAGGGAGTCCCAGCTGATGATCGTGTCCCCGGAGAAGCCCACCGGGGTGCGGTGGCTCGAGGCGTCGGCGAAGCGCGAGAAGGTCACCGGGCGGCGCCGCTCCACGCCACCGTCGGCCGCCGGGCGCTCGCGGCCCGAGTCGAGGTAGTGGACGTGGTTGAGCATCCACAGCGGGTCCAGGCCGGGAACCGTCGTGGAGCCGCCCTGCTGCCAGTCCAGCCACCAGAAGTCCACGCCCTCGTCCTCCAGGGGGTGGTGGAGGCGCGAGAGGTAGGAGCCCACGAAGTCCCGGTCGGCGATGTTGAAGGGCACGTCCTCCCCGGTGCTCGCATCCAGGCCCAGGTCGGCGCAGACCTCCTCATAGGCCTCCTCGTGGCGGCGCACCCCCTGGGCCGGGTGCACGTTGAGCGTGGTGAGCATGCCCCGCTCGTGCAGGCCGGCCAGGAAGGCCGCCGGGTCCGGGAACAGCTCCCGGTTCCAGGTGTAGCCGGTCCATCCCGTGCCGATCGCCGGGTCGATATCGGTGACGTGCCAGTCCATGTCAATGACTGCCACGGAGAAGGGCAGCTCCTCGGCGGCGAAGCGGTCCATGAGCGCCAGGTACTCCTGGTCGCTGTAGGGGTGGTAGCGGCTCCACCAGTTGCCCAGCAGCGCCCGCGGGATGAGGGGGCTCGGCCCGGTGAGGCGGAAGAAGTCCTGCAGCGCCTCCTGGTAGTCCTGGCCGTAGCCGAAGACGTAGAGGTCCTGCGCCCCGTCGGCCAGGCGGTTGCCGGGCTCACGGGGCTGAACCCACTCGTCCTGGGTGAGCAGCAGCGAGGCCGAGTCGTCCAGGGCGGTGATGCCGTTGAGACTCAGCAGGCCCGGACCGAGGGCGACGGCGCCGTCGGCCTCATCAAGGGTGCGGGTGGTACCGCCCAGGTTCGTCGGGAAGGTCTCGGCCGGGTCCCACACGTCGCCGTGGTGCCAGGTGCCGCCGTGGGCGTGCAGCGCCGTCGAACGCAGCCTGACGCTGAGCCCGGCGGGGGAGAATCCCAGAGAGGGCACATGGGTCAGGTGCAGGTGCTCGGTGATGATCTCCAGGCGGTCCTGGCCGTGCACCACCCGGAACGACGGCGTCTCACCCAGGTCGCGGTTGACGACCAGCTGGGTGGCGGCGTCAGTGAAGACGCCCGTGGGGGAGTGCTCCATGCGGATGAGCCGAGAGGTGAGCACCGTGAACCGGTAGCCGGACTCCTCCGACGAGGTCCCGGCGATGACCGCCTCAGGGCGGGCGGCGGCCGGGCGCGGAGTGTCAGGGGCATCGCGGAGAGGAGAAACCAACGGTCGGCCTTTCACAGCAGGAGTCGTCACGGGGAGCGGTGGGAGAGGCGGCGCCCCGAGTGAGGCGCGAGAATTCATCTTAATCGGCCCTCCTCCCGGGCGGGTTCTGACACAATCGGTACCGGCCCGCAAGACCCCGTCAGCGCTGGCGGCGGAGCAGGGGTAGCCCCTCATGCACCCGGCCCGCCCCGCTTTCCTCGCATCCCCTGTCCGGTAGGAAGGAAGTCGCCCGTGACCTCTCCCGCGCCCTTCGTTGTCTCTGCCCACCACGTCGGCGACGATCCGGACTGGTGGCGCCGCGCCGTCGTCTACCAGGTCTACCCCCGTTCCTTCGCCGACTCCGACGGCGACGGGATCGGTGACATCCCCGGCCTGACCAGCCGCCTGGACCACCTCGACGAGCTGGGTGTCGACGTCGTGTGGCTCAGCCCCGTCTACCGCTCCCCTCAGGACGACAACGGCTACGACATCTCCGACTACCAGGACATCGACCCCCTCTTCGGATCCCTGGCCGACCTGGACGCCCTCATCGAGGGACTGCACTGTCGCGGCATGCGCCTGGTCATGGACCTCGTCGTCAACCACACCAGCGACGAGCACCCCTGGTTCGCCGCCAGTCGCTCCTCCAAGGACGACCCCAAGCGCGACTGGTACATCTGGCGGCCCGCCCGGCAGGTCGACGGGCTCGCCCCCGGGCAGCCGGGCACCGAGCCCACCAACTGGGGATCGGCCTTCTCCGGGTCGGCCTGGGCCTGGGACGAGGGCACCCAGGAGTTCTACCTGCACCTCTTCTCACCCAAGCAGCCCGACCTCAACTGGGAGAACCCGCAGGTGCGCCGCGCCGTCCACGAGATGATGACCTGGTGGCTGGACCGCGGCGTCGACGGCTTCCGCATGGACGTCATCAACCTCATCTCCAAGACCTACCCGATCACTGACGCGCCCCAGGGTGAGGGTGACCTCTACGGCAACGCCTTCGCCGCCGTCGCCAACGGCCCCCGCATCCATGAGTTCCTGCACGAGATGAACCAGCAGGTCCTCGCGCCGCGGCCCGGCCACGTCCTGACCGTCGGAGAGATGCCCGGGGCCACGAGCGCCGAGGCCGCCCTCTACACCGACCCTGCCCGAGGTGAGCTCGACATGGTCTTCCAGTTCGAGCACGTCAGCCTCACCGACGGGCCCGGCGGCAAGTTCGACCCCCAGCCCCTCGAGCTCGTCACCCTCAAGCAGAACCTGGCCCACTGGCAGGCCGCCCTCGCTCCCGACACGACCCCCACCGGTGCCGTGAGCGCGGAGAAGGGATGGAACTCCGCCTACTGGGACAACCACGACCAGCCCCGCGCCGTCTCCCGCTTCGGCGACGACGACCCCGCCTGGCGCGTCCGCTCGGCCAAGACCCTCGCCACGATCCTCCACACCCACCGCGGCACCCCCTACATCTACCAGGGCGAGGAGCTGGGCATGGCCAACACGGTCTTCCGCTCCATCGATGACTACCGGGACCTGGAGTCCGTCAACCACTTCCACGAGCGCGTGCGCGCCGGCGACGACCCGGCCGCCGTCCTGGCCGGCATCGCCCCCGTCTCCCGGGACAACGCCCGCACCCCCGTCCACTGGGACAGCAGCGAGAAGGCCGGGTTCACCACCGGCGAGCCCTGGATCGCCCTGGCCCCCGACCACGGCACCGTCAACGCCGCCGCCCAGGTGGGAGTACCTGGCAGCGTCTTCGAGCACTACCGCCAGCTCATCGCCCTGCGGCACGACGATGACGCCCTCGCCCTGGGCACCTTCCGGCTCCTGGCCGCCGACCACCCCACCGCCTGGGTCATCCTGCGCCAGTGGCGCGCCCCCGAGACGCAGGGCGGCGGCATCGAGCAGCTGCTGCTCATCGCCCAGTGCGCCCGCGAGGACCTGCCCCTGACCGGGCAGGGCGGCCTGCTGACGGCGCTCGCGGCCGAGGGCCTGCAGTTAGAGGAGTGGAGCGGGGTCGAGCAGGTGCTGCGCGCCGCCGACCCGGACGTCCAGCCCGGCTCTGCCCACGCGGGCCTGCCGGAGGCGCTACCGGGATGGGACTCGGTCCTGCTGCGCCGTCGGGCCTGAGGAGGTCGGGCGCGCTCTGTGCCTACCCGACGGCCCCAACTGGAATAGTGCTGGCCGGCCGGTCGTTGGCCTCGGTGGACACACCCGCGGATTTCGGAAGTAGGGGAGCACCATGGAGTTCAGCCAGGTCGTCGCCAATCGTCACTCGGTACGAGACTTCACCGACCAGCCCGTCTCCCGGGAGGATCTGGTCGACATTGTCCGCACCGCCCAGCAGGCGCCGTCGTGGGTGAACTCCCAGCCCTGGCGGGTCTATGCGGCCACGGGAGCCACGCTGGCCGGGATCAAGAAGCGCCATGCTGCGGACGTCGCTGCCGGCAGGAAGGGAAACGCTGACCTCCCGGTGAAGCCTCGTACAGAGCGGTCTGCGACCACCCAGGAGAACATGGCCGCGCTCGGAGAGCAGATCGGTGCGCAGCTGGGTGATGGCGTCCAGGAGTTCCAGGCATCGCAAGGACGGCTGTTCAACGCTCAGGCAGCCCTGTACGTGACGATCCCGGTCGAATCCACCCTGTGGTCCTTCCACGACCTCGGGGCCTTCTCCGCCATGCTCGTCCTGGCGGCTGCCGACAAGGGCCTTGGCGCCATTAACGCCTACGCCCTGGTCATGTACCCGGACGAGGTGCGCGAGGCCATGGGGATCGGAGCCGATGAGATCGTCGCGATCGGGATCGCGCTGGGCCATCCCGCAGACTCGGCGCTGGCGGCCTTCGCCCCCAGCCGCGTCGACGTCAACGAGATCCTCACGATCAAGGACTGAGCGCAGAGGGCTGCTTGCCTCGTCGGCCCAGGAGGAGGATGAGGGAAGCGGCCACGGCCGCGCCGGTGAGCAGGATCGCCGCGTTGAGCCACGAGATCTCGAAGTCGGGCAGGTTCTCGCTCTGGAGCTGGCCGATGAACAGTCCCAGCGCGTTTCCGCTGACGTGCAGGCCCAGGGCGAAGAACACCGACCGCAGCCGCACCACCGACCAGCCGGCGAGCAGCCCGAAGAGCACCTTGTGGAGGATCTGCCAGGCGTAGCCCTTGAGGCTGGTGTCGGAGGTCAGCCAGGTCGGCAGGTGCAGTGCGGTGAAGGACGCCGTCGTCATCAGCACAGCAGCCGTTGCCCCGAAGCGCTCGTGTATCGGTAAGAACAGGGTGCGCCTGAGGGTGATCTCCTCGGGGACCGCGTTGTAGACGACGCCGACTGTCAGGGCGAAGACCAGTGCGTGAAGCACCGTGGAGGCGGTGATCTCCGGCTTCCACAGCGGGCCGGTACCCGTCGGCCCCATCCAGGTGTGCAGGCCGCCGAAGGCGACTCCGCCCAGCGCGCCAGCGGCGAACAGGACGGTTCTGCTGCGGATGCCGCCGCCGGTCAACAGGTCGCGCCAGTCTCGGCCGGACAGTCCGAACCACAGGGCGAGCCCGCCGACGTGAAGGAGGACGAGCATGAGGATCCACGGCCCCTTCAGGAGCGCCAGGGCGGTGCCCAGCGCTGGGGACCCGGAGATCAGAACGAGCGACACGGCGACGATGCCGCCCGAGGTCGGCGGCCGCTCGGTGCCGTCACCGGCGCGCCACGTGCGGCGAGGAGATGCGGCATGGCGAGGCGGGGCGTTGTCGTGATGACGGCGCATGAGGCTCCGATAGGCAACATTATCTACTGACGCAGATATGTTAGTGCGATTAAATTAATGAAGCAAGAATCCTATTAGTTTAATTTGAGAATGTTGAATAAGTGACTTAAGTCTGAGCTTATGTGGACTGTCTACTTGTGTTACAGTTCCGATTAAGGGAGATTGAAAAGGGGGGTGGGGTGTGATTGTAGGCGGCTGCGATTTCCTGGTGCGGTGGTTGTATTGCTTGGAGAGGTGAATGTTATTTTGATGCAGACTTAAAGGTCGCTTCCTTTCGTGGTCGCGACTTCGATTCGTTGGGAACTGAATTGATGTCTTGTTGTGTTTGGGGTGCTGGTTTCTTGGTCATGTATTTTCAGCGATTAGATTTGAGGTGTGAGTAAGTGTTTAATGTCGAAGATGTGGCCGTCAATCACTATGTTGACTGGGATTGGCGCGCGGTACTCGCTGTGACGATCGTTGGGCTGGTGTTCGCGGGCTTTTCCTGCTGGCTTTCCTTTTATTTCAAACAAATATATTGGCCTACCTGGCTATCAATTTCTGCTCGTGTCCTCCCTCAGTATGTTGCAGTCCTCTGTGTGTGGCTGGGGGTTTCCAGGCTTGAGTCGGGACGATCGGCGTTTTGGGTGTATCTGCTTCTTGCTGCGCTCTTGTTGTGCGCGTTTTGGCGTTACTCCCTGGACGAGGATTCATGGTTGGCTCGTGGTATTGTATTTGGTGGGGCGCTTGTGTTGACTGCATTGGCGGCCTTGTCGGAGGTGCTTCGACGGGCGGCGGCCACTATTCCTATGTCAGTATCAAGCTTTATTTTTTTAATTCTTGCGGCCTTAGGTTTTATGATCGTGGCCGCTAATCGGCAATAAGGGTTATGGTGTCTATATTGTCTGTGGTTTGTGAAACACGCGAGTTAAATTGCCGAAGTAAGCTGGTGCGGTCAGCACTGTGGCGGCGAGGACGACGGCGAACAGGGCCACCAGCGTCCAGGCTCCGGCGCGGGCCAGCTCCCAGGTGAAGACGATCCCGAAGACGGGGGCCCTCTGAGTGGTGGCGAGGACGGCACCTGCCCCCGCCAGTGCCAGGACCGGCACGCTGGCCTCCACCCCGCAGGCGTGGAGCGCGATCGCCAGGGCGGCTCCGGCGCTCGAGCCCGCGGCCAGGGAGGGGGCCAGCCGGCCGCCGGTGGCGCCGGCGGCGAGCGTGAGACCGGTGAGGACCGGCTTGAGGGCCACGATGCCCACCAGCAGGACTAGGCCCGCTCCCGCAGCGCTGTTCGAGGCCCCGGGAAGGCCAGTACCCAGAGCCATCTCCATGGCGTCACGGCCATTGCCGACGATCGCCGGGACCCACAGGCTCGCCAGCCCGGTGACCAGTCCTGCCGTACCGATCGCCGCCGGCAGCCACCGGGGGACGCGCACCCGGTGCGCCAGCATCCACGACCACAGTCGCCTCGCCCCCACGCCGAGTACCGCGGCCACGGGAACGAGCAGGACCAGCCCGAGGACGGTCCCCGACGACAGACCCGGTGAGGTGACCTCGAAGGTGGGGCGCCCGTGGGAGTGCAGCCAGGAGACGAGCGTAGCGATGAGGCACACCGGCACCGCCACGAGGGCACCGCGCCGTCGCATCCCGGCGACCATGACGAGCTCGACGGCGTAGGCGGCCCCACCCAGCGGCGCGTTGTACATAGCCGCCAGCCCCGCCCCGGCGGCGGAGGCAATGAGGATCGCGCCCTCACTCCTGCCGATCCCCAGGCGGGCGGCAAGCCTGGCCGCCACCGCCCCGGCGGCCAGACGCGGAGCGCCCTCGCGGCCCACCGAATTGCCCGCACCGACCGTGAGGACCTGGGTGACGGCGTCGAGGAAGGGCCGCGCCAGCCCCATCCGGGCAGCCGCCTGACCGCTGCGGTCCGCGACGGCAGACTCCACGTCGGCCACCCCGCCGGTGGCGCGCAACCACCACCACAAGCCGCCTGCGACAAGGCCGCCCAGGGCCGGGGCGAGCGCGCGCCGCCAGGGTGGGGCGGCAGCCAGGCGTTCCAGGAGCCCGCCGTGGGAGACGCCGTAGAACAGTGACTCGAAGAGCCCCAGGAGCAGTGCCATCGCGACTCCGATGAGACCCGCGGCCACGCCCGCCACGGCGGCAGCCACCAGGAACCGGGGTCGTATCAGCGCGCGCACGCCAGGCACCATACCCGGCCGCTCGGCTCCCGGGGCCAGTGGGTCAGCTGGCCGCGTCGTCGACCGCCTCACCGAAGTCGGGCACGTCCTGAAGCGTCAGGGTCCCGATGTCCTGGCTGACCAGGCCCACGGCGGGGCGCAGGCCCAGCCACCACTGGTGACGGGGGCGACGGTGGTCGCGGTCGAGGTCGTCGTTCATACGGTCCAGCGGGTGGTCGGAGACCTTGCCCCGAACCAGTCCCACGTAGGAGGCCGTCGGCTCGCCGCGCTTGAGGGCGCAGGCCAGCAGCTCCAGGGAGTGGGCGACGAGCTTGGTCGCCATGATCCGGTCGAAGGCCGTGGGGCTGCCGCCCTGCTGCTGGTGACCCAGGATCGCCTCGCGCACGTCGTAGAGGCCCTTGCCCTCCTCGGCGAAGATGTGGGCCAGGACGTCGGTGGTGTAGTTGACACTGGCCCGCTCGTTGCGAATCACCAGGTAGAGGCTGCGTCCCGAGCGGAAGGACTCCACCATCCGCTCGGAGTCGGCGGCCAGGCCCGCCAGCGTGATGCCCTCCTCGTTGAGGTAGACCTTCTCCGCGCCGGTGGCCAGGCCCGACATCAGGGACAGGTAGCCGCACTTGCGGCCCATGACCTCGGCGACGAAGCAGCGGTGGGAGGCCGCCGCGGAAAGCTTGATGGAGTCCAGTGCCACCACCGCGTTGTTGAGAGCCGTGTCGGTGCCGATGCTCAGCTCGGAGCCGGGCAGGTTGTTGTCGATGGAGGCCGGCACGCACACGATCGGGATCTGGAAGGCAGGGTAGCGGTCCCGCTCGGTGACTAGGCGGTAGGCGCTCAGGTAGGCGTTGTAGCCGCCGATGACCAGCAGCGCGTCGATCTCATGGAGCTCAATGGCCCGCCCCAGCGCGTAGAGCTGCTCAATGGTGGGCACCTCGCGGCGCGTGCCCAGCTGGGCGCCGCCGTCACCGACCCAGCCCTCGACGTCGGCCCACGTCAGCTCGCGGACGTCGCCGTCGAGCAGGCCGGGGAAGCCGCCGTAGACGCCCAGCATCGTGAAGTCGTGGTCGATGCCCAGGCGCACGGCCGCGCGCGCCGCCGTGTTCATCCCCGGGGCCAGGCCGCCGGCGTGGATGATGGCGACCCGCTTGGGGCGGTCGGAGGCCGACGGCGTCGAGCCCGCGTCAGTGGCCGGCTCGGCGGGAGGCGTGGACATGGTTTCGAACAGCTCGAGCATCCTGCCGAAGCTCGCCCCGCGGGCCTGGATCGCCCCGAGGTAGTCGTGGGCGGCCACGAGATCCTTGACGGCGCGCGTAGCCGCGATCTGCTCCATCATCGGCAGGCGGTGGATGCGGTTGTGGCGCTCGGCGATGATGACCGGCTCGCTGCCCGGCTCCATGGACACCACCTCGCGGGCGGCAGCGCAGCCCAGCAGCGTGGACATCCAGCGGTCGTAGGCGCTGGGGCGGCCACCGCGCTGGACATGCCCCAGGATGGTGACGCGGGCGGCCTCACCCAGCTTGTCGGCGATGACCTGGCGGACGTCGTCGGCGGTGATGCGGTTGCCCTCGCGGTCGGTGGCGCCCTCGGCGACGATCACCATGGACTCGCGGCGCCCGGCCTCTCGGCCCGCCTTGAGCTTGGAGCACATGTCCTCCTCCCAGTCCTTGCCCGGGGGGAGCTCGGGGACCAGGACGTAGTCACAGCCCCCGGCCACAGCCGCCATAAGGGCCAGGTAGCCGCAGTGGCGGCCCATGACCTCCACGACGAAGGTGCGCTGGTGGGAGGCGGCCGTCGAGGAGATGTCGTCAATGGCCTCCAGGATGCGGTGGAGGGCGGAGTCGGTGCCGATAGTCATGTCGGCGCCCACCAGGTCGTTGTCGATGCTGCCCACCAGGCCGGTCACCATGAGGACGGGATGGGCGGCGGCCGTCTGCGCACTGATGTCACCGGTCTCGACGAGCTCCTCCAGCAGGGAGGGCCAGTTCTTGCGGAACTCGTTGGTGCCGGTCAGGGAGCCGTCGCCGCCGATGACCACGAGCCGGTCGATGCCGTGCTCCAGCAGGTTGCGGGCGGCCGCCAGCTGGCCTGCGCGCTCGCGGAACTCGGCTGAGCGGGCGGTGCCGATGATGGTGCCGCCGCGCTGGAGGATGGAGCCCACCGAGTCCCACTCCAGGGGGCGGATGCCGTCGCCTCCGGCCACGGCCCCGGCCCAGCCCTCCATGACCGCGTAGGGCCTGGCCCCCAGGCGGATGGCGGTGCGCACCACGGCCCGCACGGCCGCGTTCATGCCCTGGGCGTCACCGCCGGAGGTGAGGACCCCGATGCGCAGGGGCTCGCCGTCCAGGCCGAGCAGCGGGCCGGCCGACGAGCCGGTGGGGGAGGGGGCAGTGTCTGCGTTGTCTGAGGACATGGCGGCTGGCATGTGGGGTCCTTCCCTGGGGGCGCCGGTAGGCCTGGCTCCCGGCGTCGGCCGGGAGGACATCAGTCCATATTGTTGCTGGTGAGCGCCGCCACGTCATCCGCCTGTGGTCCCAGAAGCGTTTCCTTGCCGCGACATCCGCGCATTCGCCGGTTCCTGGTGAACCCCAGGAGGAGGGGAGCGATGTGTCCCCCTGCTGTGGGAGCAGGGGGACAGTAGGTCCACGGGCTAAGGAACTACCGGTCTCTGCGGGTGTGGAACCTGCGGGCCTCGGCGTCGAGGACGCGTTTGCGTCGTCGACCCCACCGCCTGCCGCTCCAGACGCCGAGCAGCACCGCGGCGCCGACCAGCGCACTCGTCGCTGTTAGTGCGGGCATGACCGTCTCCCTTCTCGAGCCTCCTCGTGTCAATTCATGATAATTCGCGTCGTGGCGGGCAGCTCAGGATCGGGAACGTACTCCGTGATCGGGGACTGCGTTGTCCCCCAGACGACTGGGGCCGGACCGCAGTCATCTGGAGGACAACGCAGTCCTCGTAGGAGAAGTACGTTCTCGACGGCGCTCGTGGGGAGAGACCGCGTGCCGCGATCCAGTAGTGGTTTGATCGGGGCTCTTACACGAGCGCTCTGGTGAGTGCCGCCGCGTTGGTCCTCAGATAGTGGACGTCACGCAGATAGACGGTGTCGTGGCCGTCGTCGAGATGGGACTGGAATGCAGCGTCGCCCTGCGCCGCCTGAGAACGCATGTACCGGACCAGATCGAGCAGCCGTCGGCACACGGCCTCGATGACCTCAGACCGATTCACCTCCCCGTACTCGTCGCAGAACAGCCGAGCCCGCCGAGCCTGCTCGGCCAGAGAGCCGAATCCGGCGGCGTTCTCTGGTGCGGTCAGTGGGGCAAAGCGATAGATCGCGTAGGCGACGTCGCGGACGCGAGGACCTGGGTGCGCGGTGTCGAAGTCGATGATGCCAACCAGCCTGCTCCCGTCGAACACACAGTTGTACGGCGCGAAGTCCCCATGGCAGATGACCTCGTAAGGCTCAACTGCCTCCAGCATCCAGCCATCCAGCACCTCGGTCGCCAAGTCGCTGGTCACCTCGTGCAGTAAGCGCAGCGCCCGGGCCGCTGAGATGAGCGCCTCGTCGCTGCGCAGAGCCGCGGGCAGGGGGTAGTTTCCGGCCCGACCCTCCATGAATTCCAGGACCTGCCGGCCGTCGTCGGACAGGCCCACAAAACGCGGGGAGTACCTGAACCCCCTGCGCTCCAGCACGGTGAGCAGCCACTCAACATTGGTGCTGCCCTGGCGCCGAGCGCGAAGGACTCTGCCGCCCACCTTGGTGACCTCGGTCGACCCACCCTGAAGGTCCTCGGGAATCTCGATCATGACACCTGCCTCCTCTCATCATCCTAGGCGGGTCGACGGCGGTCGTGGCCGGTGGAGGCCCCGGTGCGCACGCCCCGCCGTGAGACGCTGCGACCACGCTGTGTGAGACGCCGCCGCTTCGCGCCCGTGTCCGCCCTCCCAACCGGCCACTGGGACGTTAGGCTCATCACTGGTGCCTGCCCGGCCGACGTCGGCCCGCGCCCGCAAGCCATCCACATGCCCCGAGAGGATCAGCTGCATGGATCTGTACGAATACCAGGCCAGGAACCTGTTCCGCCAGCACGGCGTCCCCGTGCTCGACGGCGCCGTGGCCACAACCCCCGAGGAGGCGCGCAGCGCCGCGCAGTCCCTCCTCGACGCGGGAAGCGAGCTGGTGGTCGTCAAGGCCCAGGTCAAGACCGGCGGCCGCGGCAAGGCCGGCGGCGTCAAGCTCGCCCGCACCGCTGAGGAGGCCGAGGCCCGCGCCCGCGACATCCTGGGCATGGACATCAAGGGCCACACGGTGCGCGCCGTCCTCATCTCCGACGGCGTCGACCTGGACGCCGAGTACTACTTCTCCATCCTCCTGGACCGCGCCGAGCGCCAGTACCTGGCGATGTGCTCGCGCGAGGGCGGCATGGACATCGAGACCCTCGCGGTCGAGCGCCCCGAGGCCCTGGCCCGCATCGGCATCGACCCGCTCGAGGGCATCACCCCCGCCGTCGCCCACCGGATCGTCGAGGCCGCGGGCTTCGAAGCCGGCCCCCTGGCCGACGAGGTCGCCGCCGTCATCGAACGCCTCTGGGAGGTCTTCACCGCCGAGGACGCCACTCTCGTGGAGGTCAACCCCCTGGTCAAGGCCACCGACGGCCGCATCATCGCCCTGGACGGCAAGGTCACCCTCGACGACAACTCCCGCTTCCGCCACCCCGCCCACGCCGAGCTCGTCGACAACGCCGCCACCGACCCCCTGGAGGCCCGCGCCCGCGAGGCCGGCCTCAACTACGTGCGCCTCGAGGGCGAGGTCGGGGTCCTGGGCAACGGCGCCGGCCTGGTCATGTCCACCCTCGACGTCGTCGCCGGTGCCGGCGAGCGCCACGGCGGCATGAAGCCCGCCAACTTCCTCGACCTGGGAGGCGGCTCATCGGCCGAGGTCATGGCCACCGGCCTGGAGGTCGTCGCCTCCGACCCCCAGGTGCGCGCCATCCTCGTCAACGTCTTCGGCGGCATCACCTCCTGCGACACCGTCGCCCAGGGCATCGTGACCGCCGTCGAGTCCCTGGGCGGGTTGCCCAAGCCCGTCGTCGTGCGCCTGGACGGCAATAACGCCGACACCGGTCGCGCCATCCTGGCCGACGCCGCCATCGAGGGCGTCACCGTCGTCGACACCATGGACGGGGCCGCCGACGTCGTCACCGCCATCGCCGAGAAGATCAGCGGCCGGCCCGCTGGCAAGGAGGCCTGAGACATGAGCATCTTCCTGACTGAGACCGACCGCGTCATCGTCCAGGGCATGACCGGTTCCGAGGGCCGCAAGCACACCACCCGCATGCTCTCGGCCGGCACGAAGGTCGTCGCCGGTGTCAACCCCCGCAAGGCCGGCACCACCGTCGCCTTCGACGTCGCCCCCATCGGCCCCGGCGCCGGCGAGGTCCAGGCCGGAACCGTTGAGGTCCCCGTCTACGGCACCGTCGCCGAGGCCAAGGAGGCCACCGGCGCCGAGGTGAGCGTCGTCTTCGTCCCGCCCGCCTTCGCCAAGGGTGCCGTTGTCGAGGCCGTCGACGCCGGAGTGCGCCTCCTCGTCGTCATCACCGAGGGCATCCCGGTCGCCGACGCCACCTGGATGCGCGCCTACGCGGCCGACCACGGCGTGCAGATCATCGGCCCCAACTGCCCCGGCATCATCTCCCCGGCCCGCTCCAACGTGGGCATCACCCCGCCCGACATCACCGGCCCCGGCCCCCTGGGACTGGTCTCCAAGTCCGGGACCCTCACCTACCAGCTCATGCACGAGCTGTCCGACCTGGGCTTCACCACCTGCATCGGCATCGGTGGGGACCCGGTGGTCGGCACCACCCACATCGACGCCCTGGCCGCCTTCGAGGCCGACCCCGACACCCGCCTGGTCGTCATGATCGGTGAGATCGGGGGCGACGCCGAGGAGCGGGCCGCCGCCTACATCCGCGAGCACATGACCAAGCCGGTCGTCGCCTACGTCGCCGGCTTCACCGCACCCGAGGGCCGCACGATGGGGCACGCCGGCGCCATCGTCTCCGGCTCCTCGGGCACCGCCGAGGCCAAGAAGATCGCGCTGGAGGCCGCCGGCGTCCGGGTTGGGCGCACCCCCAGCCAGACCGCTGAGATCGCCCGCGAGCTCTACCGTCAGCTGGCCGGAGAGGTGAGCGCTTGAGCCTGGCGCGGCAGCGAGCCACCAGCCTGGCGTCCTGGGCCCTGTGGTCCCTGCGCGTGGGGGTCGAGTCGGTCGGCCTGGTCTGGCTGGTGGTGGTGCTGGCGACGATCGCCGTGTCCAAGGCGGCCGCCAGCCTCAACGCCGCGGCCATCCTCAGCGCAGGCGACGCCCTGCACACCGGGACCGCCCTGTGGAGCCTCGGCTTCGGGGGCTCGACCGCGCTGACCTCCGAGGACGACGGCGTGCTCAGCCTGCCGCTGCTGGGACTCACCCTGGTGCAGGCGGGTTGGACCTGGTTCTGCGTGCGGCGCGCCCACCCCTCCCGGCCGGCGGCCGGGGCGGCCATCGTCGCCGCCGCGACCGTCGTGGCGGCCCTGGCCTGCCTCACCGGCCCCGCCGGGCTGGACACCTGGCCCGCCGTCATCGGCATCGCCCTGCTCACCGGCGTCATCGTCGCCATTCAGCTCATGCGCGCCGGCCACCACTGGCCGCCCCTGACCCGCTGGTGGGACCGCCGACCCCATTGGCTGGGGCCGTCCCTGTCACTGGCCTACGGGGCCACGCGAGCCCTGAGCCTGCTGAGCCTGCTGGTGGTGGTCGCGGCTGTTGTCAACGGCGCCGGCCGGGTCTCGGTCCTGCACGACTCCCTGGCCGGGGACGGCTTCGTCGCGATGGCCGGCCTCATCCTGCTTCAGGCCGGCTGGGTGCCGACCCTGCTCATCTGGGCCTGCTCCTGGCTCATCGGCGCCGGCTTCTCCGTGGGCACGGGCACCGTCTTCGCCCCCGACCGGGTCGTGGCCGGCCCCGTCCCGCGCCTGCCGCTGCTGGGGCTGGTGCCGTCGACGCCGCTGAGCAGCGTGGGCCTGTGGCTGCCCCTGGTGGTGACGGCCGGCGCCATGGTGGCCGCCTGGCGCCGTCGGACGGTGCTCAACGCCCTGCGGGTGCGCTACGCCCTCAGCGCCGCCGGTCTGGCCGCCCTCCTCGTGGCCGTCGGCGTGGGCCTGTTGTGCCTGGCCGCCTCCGGATCCGTGGGCCCGGACCGGATGAGCAGCGTCGGCCCACTGGTCCTCTACACCGTCATCCTCGTCTTCGTCGAGGTCGGTGTCGGACTGGCGGCCATGGCCGTCCTGGCCCACCCCTACACGCGTACCTGGGCTCGCAACACCCTGCCCGAGTCGGTCCTGCCGGCGGCCTACCGGCGCCAGGACGCGCGCAACGATGCCGTTGACGAGGCGGACGATGCGGACGACGACGAGGTGGACGGCGAGGCCTGAGCCCGCAGGTCAGCGCGCCGCGGTGCCCGCGCCGCTCAGGGCGCTGACAGCCGCGTCCACGCCGTCGACGAGCTCGGGCGTCACCGCCAGGAGCGCGGTCCCTGCCCGGTAGGTCATCCCGGGGATGGGGGTGTAGAGGACGTTCGCCTCCAAGAGGGCGCGTCCCTCCTTGATGTCCCGCCACAGCTCAGGATTCTCCCGGAAGAACCGCGCGACGCGCTCGTCGCGGGCCAGGTGCTCCAGGACGTTGTCGGCCGACTTGTGCGCCGCCCGCCCCGGCAGCCTGCGGGGAGGAATGTCGGTCTCGTCGTCGTCATCAATAGTGGGGGCCGCCCCCTGGTACTCGACGACGACCAGCTGGTTCCCTGCCGGGGACAGCGCCAGGGCGTGGACGGGGCTGTCCACCGGCCGCTGGTCGATGGCCTCACCCCGGAAGTCGTCGGTGATCCGATAGCCCTCCAGGATGGCGAACTGCTCGCCGTTGCCGGTGTTGAGGCGGCGGGTCAGCTCCAGGATCTCGGCCTGCTGCTCCGACACTGAGGCGGCCAGGTCGCGCATCTGCCCGACCACTTGGGAGTCGGCCCCGGAGGCGGCCAGCTCGGCGACGGTCTCGTCGATCCGGCTGGGCTCCAGGGCATCGACGCCGGTCACGCCCAGGGACTCGGCGAGCTCGCGAAGGCGCGCGATGTCGGCCTCGACCGCCACCTGCCGCTTGGTGCGCGCCGTGAACAGCGCCTGGCTCTCGGAGAAGCTCTCGGCGTTCCGGATTCGCCGGTTGACGGAGAGCTCGGCGGCCAGGTCGGTTCCGCCCCCGGCGGGACTGGCGCTCAGGGCCGAGCGCGGCATGTAGGTCATCGCGAAGTCCAGCAGCGCCAGGCACGCCTGCCCCGGTGTGAGCGTGAGCAGATGACTGACGAGGCTGCTCGACGACGGCGCCGTGCTGATGCGGCGCCCCGGGGCCCCCAGTGTCAGGACGAGGGACAAGATCATGGCCACCGCCGCCAGCGCACCGATCGCGTAGAGGAGCCCCTGTGTGCCGTTCAACCCGCTCCACCACTGGGAGAACAGGCGCGGCAGGGCGGAGAGGAACAGGTCGTCCTCGGTCTCCTTGAGCTCGGGGGCCAGCTGCCAGACGGTGCGCACCTCGTACATGCAGCACAGGAGGAACAGCACGACGCTGACCACCAGGATCCCCAGGCGGAAGCCCTGGCGGGCATTGGGCTCAGCGCCCGGCGTCGTGGCCTCCATGGCGTCGGCCCGCACGCCGCGCACCTGCTCGGCTGTGGCCCGTCCCGCCCGCATGGCGTACAGACGCCCCTGGCGCAGGTCCCCGTAGGCGCCCCAGGTGACGGCCAGGTCACCCCAGGTGAAGTTCGCCAGGGCCACCACCGAGACGATGAGGGCGCGCACGAAGGGCGGCGCCTCGGTGAGATTGGGGTAGCGGGGAGCCGGCGCACCGGCCACCGTCCAGCCGTGCACACCCGCGTAGGCGCGGCGGTGGGCGTCCAGGAGCAGGCAGGCGGCCATGAGGATGACGGACAGGGGGATGGCGCTCAGGCCTCCGCCGTTGACCCTCCACAGGAACATGAGCAGTGCCGGGAAGCCGCCGCCGGAGTCGCTCTGGCCGAGCTGCTGGGCGATCCTGGCGATGTAGGTGGCGTGGTCGCTGACCGACTGCAGGATGACCACCGCCGGCAGGATCCAGGCCACGATCCGCAGCCACACGAGGTTCTTGGCCCCTTCGAAGGCCGGGGAGTCCTTGAGGCGCCACAGCGTGATCGCCAGCGCCACCGCCATCGTGATGTTCGCGGTGCTCACCTGGTTGCTGACGGCCAGGACATTGCTGTTCTCCTGGGTCATCGACCCCGAGGTCCACGGGTTGAAGGAGAAGGGCAGGCGCCCGTTGCCCAGGACCGAGGAGAGCAGGCTGCTCTCCTCAAGGGCCCGAATGCCGTCGTTGAGGGCCGTCAGGCCCGCTCCGGCCGCGAAACCCAGCAGGGCCCAGTCGGAGGCCGCCAGGCGGCGCATCCGCCCCGGCGACAGGAAGACCACAAGCACCAGGGGCACCAGCGGGCTGAGAACCTCCAGGGCAATGGTCAGGGCGATACTCATCCCGTTGCCCATGACGGACAGGCCTGCGCGGGTACGCACCGAGCTCATGATGGCGGCCACGACGAGCGACCAGGCGGCGCCGACACCGTACATGAGCAAGACAGAGCGCCAGCTGATGGTGCGTGTGCGTGCCAGGAGGGCCACCACCATGAGGCACACGGCCATGAAGGCCGCCGGCACGGCGGCGTAGGCCAGCCTCGGCACCATCACCAGGGCAGCGATGAGCAACGGGATCATCAGGGCGTAGGCTCCGCGCACCACCAGGTTCAGGGCACTGGACAATCCCGGATGGCGGCTCCACCAGCGCCGGTAGGCGGAGGCGGCCTCCTGCCACTGCTCCGGGGGAGTCCTCCGATATACCGGTGTTGCTGCGATGTTGATGGGCGCAGTCATGCTGTGGACTGTATGCGGTCCCTCAAGCCGCCCGCAAGGAAACAGGCCGTTCGGTCGGGTGATTCGCCGGGAGCGACATGGAAAACGTCAGGTCAGGCAGGAGCGGTGGCCCTATCCGGTGCCGTCGTGGCCGCCACCCGATAGGATGAGGCCGGCTGCGACTGGCGAGGGTGGGGCACCACCGGGGAGTGGCCGAGGCCGTCCATGAAGGGGACGTCGCCCGCCTGGGCGTCCTGCTTCCTCACGCCACACCAGGAGCGCCATGTCCACGTCCCCGTCGTCCCAGTCCTCGCAGCCCACGAACCAGGCGGTCCCCACCGCTCACGTCCCCACCGAGGGCCTCGTCAGCCCCGACCGCGTCCCCGTGCGCCGCGCCCTCATCTCCGTCTATGAAAAGACCGGCCTCCTCCCGCTCGCCCACGCCCTGGCCGACGCCGGTGTCGAGATCGTCTCCACCGGCTCCACCGCCGCCACCATCGCCGCCGCGGGCCTGGCCGTCACCCCGGTGGAGGAGGTCACCGGCTTCCCCGAGTGCCTCGAGGGGCGGGTCAAGACCCTCCACCCGGCCGTCCACGCCGGCATCCTCGCCGACCGCCGCAAGCCCGACCACCTCGACCAGCTGGCCACCCTGGGGGTGACCCCCATCGACCTGGTTGTCGTCAACCTCTACCCCTTCACCGACACCGTCGCCTCCGGTGCCCCCTTCGACGCCTGCGTCGAGCAGATCGACATCGGCGGCCCCACCATGGTGCGCGCCGCCGCCAAGAACCACCCCGCTGTCGCCGTGGTCACCAGCCCAGGCCGCTACGAGGACGTCGCGGCCGCCGTGCGAGAAGGCGGCTTCACCCTGGCCGGCCGCCGCCGCCTGGCCGCCGAGGCCTTCGCCCACACCGCCGCCTACGACGCGGCCGTGTCGACCTGGATGGCCGCCCAGATCGAGGCCGATGACGTCGCCCACGCCACGGACTCCGCCGACGCCGCTGGGGTCGAAGCCAGCGGTCCGGCCGCGCCGCCGGCCTACGTCGGCGTCGGCTACGAGCGCCTGGCGAGCCTGCGCTACGGGGAGAACCCCCACCAGCGGGCCGCCGTCTACCGTATCGCCGGGGCGAGCGGGGGAGTGGCCGGGGCCCGCCAGCTCCACGGCAAGGCCATGAGCTACAACAACTACACCGACACCGACGCAGCCGTGCGCGCCGCCTACGACCACGGCCAGGCCGTCACGGTCGCCGTCGTCAAGCACGCCAACCCCTGCGGCATCGCGGTCTCGGCCGCCGGCGACGTCGCCGAGGCCCACCGCAAGGCCCACGCCTGCGACCCGGTCTCGGCCTACGGCGGCGTCATCGCCACCAACACGGTCGTCACCGCCGAGATGGCCCGTCAGATCAAGCCGATCTTCACTGAGGTCGTCGCCGCCCCCGCCTTCGACGACGAGGCCGTGGAGATCCTGTCCACCAAGAAGAACCTGCGCCTGCTCCTCGTCGAGGCCCCCCAGCGCGAGGGCTACGAGATCAAGCAGGTCTCGGGAGGCGCCGTCATCCAGGAGCGTGACGTCCTGGACGCCGCCGGCGACGACCCCTCAACCTGGACCCTGGCCGCGGGGCCGGCCGCCGACGAGGCCCTCCTGGCCGATCTGGTCTTCGCCTGGCGCTCGGTGCGTGCCGTGCGCTCCAACGCGGTCCTCCTGGCCCATGACGGCGCCACCGTCGGTGTGGGCATGGGGCAGGTCAACCGCGTCGACTCCTGCAAGCTGGCCGTCGAGCGGGCCAACACCCTGGGGGCCCGCTCCACCGGCGACGCCGCACTCGACGGCTCCCAGCAGGAGAAGGGGGCTGTGGGTGGGGCCGACGCCGCCGATGTCCTGGCAGGAGCGGCCGCACCACAGCGCGCCCGCGGGGCCGTGGCCGCCTCCGACGCCTTCTTCCCCTTCGCCGACGGCCTCCAGGTCCTCATCGACGCCGGGGTCCGCGCCGTCGTCCAGCCGGGCGGCTCCATCCGTGACCAGGAGGTCATCGACGCCGCCCAGGCCGCCGGCGTCACCATGTACCTCACCGGCACCCGCCACTTCTCCCACTGATCTCCCACTGGGGCGCCTGCGCCGCCTGGTGCCCGGCTCCTCGCGCCGGGCACCAGGCGGGCGTGCCAGTCGGAGAAAGGTCATAGACCCGCACCCCACGCGCCGATAGGCTCCTGCCCGTGACTCATGACCCGCATCCCCAGCAGGCCGAGCACAAGGAGCCCTACCGCACCATCTGTGTTGTCCTCGTTGCCCTCGGCCTGGCGGCTGTCCCAGCCATCGCCTTGCTGGGGCACCGCCGCATCGCCGTCCTGTGGGCGGCCGCCGGGATCCTCATGCTGGCCATCGTCCGGATCCAGCGCCCCGACGGCACCTGGCTGGCGGCGCGCAGCCGCCTGTTCGACGTCGTCCTCGGCATCGGCCTGGCCGCTGTCCTGCTGCTCCTGTCGCCTTACGTCAACCTGCCCCGCATCCTGTGAGCGGGGAGCACTCTGTGCCCTCCGCGTGAGTTCTCACGGCGACGCTGTGCGCCGCCCCGTGTGATCTGTGCCTTGGGAGTGCTCATTCTTCGGTCCGGTGCGGCGCCGTGACCAAGCGGTATGGCACGCTGGCCCCAGTCAAGACGTCTTGTCACTTCGTTTCACACCCTGAAGGTCCCTCCATGTCAAGCAATCCCTCAGCCTCGCCATCGCTGGCCCATCGTCTCAGCCACAGCATCCTGACCTGGGTCATTGGCGCGATCCTGCTGGCCCTGCTCCTGGGGTCGATCCGCTTCGGGGGCCACCCGCTCGTTCCCAAGCCCGTCGGCAACGTCTTCGCGACCTTCTCCGACCTGTTCAGCCAGTTCCTCAGCTTCTCCATCCCGCTCATCATCATCGGCCTGGTGACCCCCGCCATCGCCGATTTGGGACGTGGGGCCGGCAAGTGGCTCGGGATCACCACGGCCCTGGCCTACGCCTCGACCCTCTTCGCCGGCTTCCTCACCTTCGTGGTGTGCGCTGCCACCTTCCCCCGGCTGCTCGCCGGAACCTCTCTGGCCGACGTCTCCAAGCCGGAAGGTGCTTTGAGTAGCTACTTCACGGTGGAGATGCCGCCGGCCGTCGAGGTCATGACCGCCCTGCTGCTGTCCTTCGTCCTGGGCATCGGCCTGTCCATGGTGCCCCGGGGCGTGCTGCGCAAGGGATTCATCGAGTTCCGAGCCATCATCACCCGCCTCATCGAGCGGCTCATCATCCCGCTGCTGCCGCTGCACATCTTCGGCATCTTCCTCAACCTCACCTACACCGGGGCGGCCGGGGCGGTGATGAAGGCGCTTCTGCGCGTCGTCGTCGTGGTCCTCATCCTCGAGGTCGTCATCCTGGGCATCCAGTTCCTCACCGCGGGACTCATCGGCCGTCGCAACCCGCTCAAGGCACTACTCACCATGCTCCCGGCCTACCTGACGGCTCTGGGAACCTCCTCGTCGGCGGCCACGATCCCGGTCACCCTGCGTCAGACGAAGAAGAACGGCGTCTCCGACGCGGTGGCCTCCTTCACCATCCCCCTGTGCGCCACGATCCACCTGGCGGGGTCGACCTCGAAGATCTTCTCCTTCGCCTTCGCGATCGTCCTCACCCAGGACCTGCACGTGAGCACCACCCAGTGGATCGGCTTCATCTTCATGCTCGGCATCACGATGGTGGCCGCGCCGGGTGTCCCCGGGGGCGCTATCATGGCGGCCACCGGTCTGCTGTCCTCCATGCTCGGCTTCAACGACCAGCAGGTGGCCCTCATGATCGCCACCTACATCGCCCTGGACTCCTTCGGCACGGCCACGAACGTCACCGGTGACGGCGCCATCGCCATCATCGTGGACCGTATGGCCGGCGGCTCCGTCAACGACGAGGGCGACCCTGAGAACGTTCGCGAGCTCTCCTTCGACGGGATGGCCTACCTCCACGCGGTCAGCGTCGAGGGGGTCGTCAGTCCCGAGGAGCTCGAGGCCTCGGCCGCGGCCACCCGCTCAGGCGAGTAGAACCGGGGCAGCGCAGTCAGCCGATCGGGCGCCGGGAGTCAATCGACTCCCGGCGCCCGATCAGTATCTCGGCCTGAGACCCGACTGAAACCGCGTGAATCCGCGTAGGCTTGCCGCGCTCTCAGCGACCTCGGCCGATCAGTGTGCGCAGCGGGCCGGGCTCGTCCAGGAGCTTGGCCGGCGGCCCCGTCTGCACGATCGTCCCCGCATCCATCACGACGACGTGGTCGGCCTGCTCGGACCACTGCAAGCGGTGAGTGATCTCGATGATCGTCGCCTGCGGAAGATAGGTGCGCACCCCGATGCGCACCCGCTCATCCAGGTCAGGATCCAGGTGGGAGGTGAACTCATCGAGGATGAGCACCCCGGGACGGGCCAGGAGTGCGCGGGCCAGTGCCAGGCGCTGGCGCTGGCCCCCGGACAGGGACTGGCCTCGCTCACCCACGAGGGTGTCGTAACCGTCCTCAAGGGCCTCGATGTCCTCATCGATGCAGGCCGCTCGGCACGCCCGGCGCACCTGGGCGTCCGTGGCCGAGGGCGCCGCCAGGCGCACGTTGTCCGCAATGGTGGCCCGCATGAGGTGAACCCGCTGATCCACCAGGCCGATCTCCTGGTAGAGGCTGACGGCACGCAGATCACTCACGTTCTGACCGTCGATGAGGATGCGGCCCGAGTCCGGCTCATCGAAGCGCACCACCAGCTGGGCCAGTGTGGACTTCCCCGATCCGGAGGCCCCCACGATGCAGGTCCACCGTCCGGCCCTGGCCCTGATGCTGGCGCCGCGGACGGCCTGAGCGGCGGTGTTGGGGTAGGAGTAGGTGACGTCCTGCCACAGGACCTCGTGGGAGATACCGGGGGTCAGCTCCTCATCGCCGTCGCGCACCTCCACGGGGGCGTTGACGACCTCCCACACTCTCTCAGCCGAGGCGAAGGAGGCATTGAGCGCGCTCGAGAGCTCCTCGACACCACGGATGGTCTCAGACAGCCGCAGCACCGCAGCGGCCGCGGCCGCCAGGAGGGGGACGCCCGCGCCCGAGCCGGTCGCCGGCAGCGTCGCACCCGCGGCAACGACGGCGATCGGCGCGCTCAGACCCGCCAGCTGGTTGAGGCCTCGCCTCACGGCGGCCCACTGCCCGGTTGGCCGCGCGGCACCGGCGATCTCGGCGTCGATCCTGGCCATCTCATCGAGACGCTCCTGGCTGCGCCCGTACCCGACAACTTCGCTCATGCCCTGAACGGTGTCGGTCACGTGCTGGGTGAGTTCCGCCCGCGCCGCCGAGACCGAGCGGGAGGCATCCACTGAGGCGGCGAACCCCAGGCGGGGCACGATGAGCAGCTGGAGCACCACGAAGGGGAACGCCGCCAGGGCCACCAGCCAGGACACCTTCAGGCCGATGAGCGTGAGCACCGCGATCGGTACGACGACGGCACAGACCGCCGGAGCGAAGGTATGGGCGAAGAAGACCTCGATCCGGTCCACGTCCTTGGTGGCCCGCGACAGCAGGTCGCCCGAGCGTGACGTCGCACTGACCCTGGGGGAGCGGGGAATGAGGGAGCGGAAGATCTGGCTGCGCAGCAGCTCGAGGGCCTTGAAGGCCACCAGGTGGCCGAGGAACTGCTCGACGTAGCGCAGGGCCGCCTTGAGTAGGGACAGCCCCGCCATGACGGCCAGCACCGGCCAGATGGCGGGCACCGGTGCGTCCGTCGTCATCGCCAGACCTGCCCGGGCCACGGCGTAGGCGCCCAAGGAGAACAGGGCCACGCCGCACAGCATGTCAGTGATACGGCACAGGGTGGAGCCCAGCAGCGGTGAGAGGACCGGGCGGGTGACCTGAAGCAGCCAGCGCACCAGCATCGCGCGGGAGACAGGCGCCTGCGTGGAGGAATCGGCCCGGCCGGTCCCGCTGCGCTGTCCTGAGCCGCTGGTTGCCCGCGAGCGGGGCGCCGAGGACCGTCTCGACTGGATCGATCGGATCATGCCTGCTCCTCCTGGTGATCCCCGTCGGTGGCCTCGGAGGAGGACCCGTCGGCCTCGGTGGATTCCTGAGTGGGCGCCGCGCCGGCGGATCTGGGCATCCCGGCTCCACCCACCTCGCGGACCGTCCCGCCCTCAACCCTCACCGTCCGGTCAGCCGCCGTCAGCGCCCCGACGCGATGGGAGATGGTGACGACCGTGCGGCCCTGGGCCAGCTGCTCGAGGGATTCCACGATGGCGGCCTCGCTGGCCAGGTCCACCTGGCTGGTGGGCTCATCCAGGAGCAGCACGGGGCGGTCGGCCAGGAAGGCGCGCGCCAGGGACAGGCGCTGGGCCTGACCGCCCGACAGCCCCAGGCCGGCCTCGCCGACCTGCGTCTCCAGCCCCTCGGGCATGAGCGCCACCTCCTTGTCCAGGCGGGCCACCTCCAGGGCCTGCCACATCTGCGACGGCGTCGCGTAGGGCTGGGCCAGGCGTAGGTTGTCGGCGATCGTCCCGGTGAACAGCCAGGTCGTCTGTGCCACCAGCGCGGAGGCCGAGCGCACCTCGTCCTGCGTGGCGGCGCTCAGCTCGGTGCCCTCGACGCGGACGGATCCGCCCCTGGGCAGCAGGTTGCCGGCGAGCACTGCCATGAGCGTCGACTTGCCCGCCCCCGAGGGGCCGACCACCGCCAGGCTCTCGCCGCGGCGCACGCTCAGGTTGACGCCCTCCAGCACCGGGTCGGCGTCCCAGGCCGCCTCGACGTCGTCGAGCACGATGGAGGACTGAGCGGCAGCCGGCGAGGAGGCCGCGGCCCCGGGACGAGCGGTCGAGCGGGGCAGGGGCCGCGACAGGATCCTGCGGATGGCGCGCTGGTTGGCCATTCCGGCCATGCCCACGTAGAAGAAGGCGCCCACGTGGTCCAGCGGCTCGAGGAGCACGTAGGAGGTCAGGACGATCGCCAAGGCGTCACTGACGTCGATGGCGCCGGTGGACAGACGCACCAGGGCCAGACCGGCGGCAACGGTGATGAGGAAGAGCGAGAACAGGCCGTCGGTGAGCAGGATGACGAGCTGGTTGCCCGCCAGCAGCCCCATGACGGCGCGTCGGTTCGACTCCCCCTCCAGGCGCAGGCGCGCACTGGTGCGCTCCGCGGCCCGGGCCAGGGTGAGGGTGCGCAGTCCCTGGATCGCGTCGAGGTACTCGGCGGCCAGGCGCATCCGCGCCCGTCGGGAGTCCGACGACGAGGCCCGCAGCCGCGAGTGGCACCAGGCGATGAAGGCCGGGACCACGATGACGGCCGCCGCCAGGACCAGGGCGGGAACGACGTCGACGAAGGCGGCCAGCTCGATGAGCACCAGCAGGGGAGCCGCCGCGGCCGCCAGTGTGGGGGCCAGGAAGGTCTGCCGGTAGAGGGCCACCCGCTCTGCGCCGTCGGTCAGCAGGGAGGCGGTCGCACCGCTGCGGACGTCGGCGGCGCGTGCCGGGCCCAGCCCCAGCAGGTGAGCCAGGGTGAGGCGGCGCAGGTGCGCCTCCTCGGTGAGCGCACTGAAACGGGCGACCCGCTGGGCCACCAGCTGGCAGGTGGCGCTCACGGCGGCCGCGGCCAGGGCCTGGGCGAGCAGGCCCGCCGCTGACGAGGAGCTCAGCAGGGCGCCCAGGGCGCGTCCGGTGCAGATGAGGCACCACCCGGCTCCCAGGGCGCCCAGGAGCGTCAGAGCGAAGGAGAGGGCGCCTGCGCGACGCCCGGCCGGTGAGGAGACCGTGGGGCGGGGCGGGGAGCCGCGGCGCAGTGGCGCGAGGATGGGCGCGGGGGATCGGCGTGAGCTCATCACGGTCCTGGAAACGAGAAATGGGCTGGGGGAGGCCTCCAGCGTATCGACCAGGACGGGAGGTTGTCAGGGGCGGTGAGTATCTCGCTGGAATCACGGGCTACCAGGAGGAATCCCACCTCCATGGCTACGGGAAGTGGTGAGAGTCACGAAATACGGTGGATCGGTGTGTTCACCTGCACGAACGTCATAGCGTTGTCCTGCCGGGCTGCCGCCTGCGGCCCGCGACGACACACGTCTCGAAGGAGTCCTTGATGGCTAACGCTCCCGTCAACATCACCATCACCGGTGCTGCCGGCAACATCGGCTACGCCCTGCTGTTCCGTATCGCCTCCGGAGCCCTGCTCGGCCCGGACCAGCGCGTCAACCTCCGTCTGCTGGAGATCCCGCCGGCCGTCAAGGCCGCTGAGGGTACCGCGATGGAGCTGTTCGACTCCGCCTTCCCGACCCTGGGCAGCGTCGACATCTTCGACGACGCCAAGGCCGCCTTCGAGGGCGCCAACATCGCCTTCCTCGTCGGCTCCATGCCCCGCAAGGCCGGTATGGAGCGCGCCGACCTGCTCTCCGCCAACGGCGGCATCTTCGGCCCCCAGGGCGAGGCCCTCAACGCCGGTGCCGCCGAGGACATCAAGGTGCTCGTCGTGGGCAACCCCGCCAACACCAACGCCCTCATCGCGGCCTCGCACGCCCCCGACATCCCCTCCTCGCGCTTCACGGCCATGACCCGTCTGGACCACAACCGCGCCCTGGCCCAGCTGGCGACCAAGGCCGGCTGCCACGTCACCGACATCGACAAGGTCACCGTCTGGGGCAACCACTCCTCCACCCAGTACCCCGACCTGACCCAGGCCACCGTCAAGGGCTCGCCCATCACCGACATCCTGGCCGACCGGGCCTGGGTCGAGAACGACTTCATCCCGACCGTCGCCAAGCGCGGCGCCGCCATCATCGACGCGCGTGGCGCCTCCTCGGCGGCCTCGGCGGCCTCTGCGGCCATCGACCACGTGCACGACTGGGTGCTGGGCACCTCCGGGTCCTGGACCTCCTCCTCGGTCATGTCCGATGGCTCCTACGGTGTGCCCGAGGGCATCATCTCCTCCTTCCCCTGCACCTCGGAGAACGGGGAGTGGAAGATCGTCCAGGGTCTCGAGATCGACGACTTCTCTCGCGCCAAGATCGATGCCTCGGCGGCCGAGCTCGTTGAGGAGAAGAACACCGTGGCCTCCATGGGGCTCATCTGAGTCCTTCGGGCCCTCCGGCTCGGCGCCCGGGCTCGGCCTGAGAGCCCGCCCGGGGCCGACCCGCTCCTGGTACGGACCACCTTGGGGTGCGGGGGACCGTAAGGCCCTGCCCGCTCTCCCATCCGGGTCCTCGCCGCTCATCGGAGCGGCGAGGACCCTTTTTCATACATCGGAGCAGATTGGGCGGCGGACGAATCATTGCCGCTGCTGGTATGGACCGGTCATTCACGACCGGTACAATGATTGTTCGCGCAATGTATGTTTGAGTTTCGCTCAGTTTAGGTCTACTCTCCTGGGGAGTTCAGATGACTAGACAACATCTGGCCTCGCCGCCCGCGGCAACGGTGCCGTGGTCATGAGACACCGTCGTTTCTAAGGAGCAGTCCCATGCGTCCCACCCACTACCTCTCCCGCCGCGCCGTGCTGGCAGGGCTGGGAACCACTGCAGTCGCCGCCACCCTGGCCGCCTGCGCCACCTCCGGCAGCTCCGGCTCGAAGTCCGGTGGAGCCGCAGGTGAAGGGGACGCCAGCCAGGTCGACGTCGTCACCTGGTGGTCGGCCGGCTCGGAGAAGCTCGGCCTGGATGCCCTGGTCAAGGTCTTCAACCAGCAGTTCCCCAAGACGAAGTTCGAGAACAAGGCCGTCTCCGGTGGCGCCGGCAGCCAGGCCAAGCAGAAGCTCGCCGCCGACCTGGCCGCCAAGAACCCGCCGGACACCTACCAGGCCCACGCCGGCGCCGAGATCAAGGACCACATCGAGGCCGGCTACCTGCTGGACGTCTCCAGCCTCTACGAGGAGTTCAAGCTCAACGAGGCCTTCCCGGCCACCCTCATGGACCGCCTCAAGGACTCCGACGGCAAGATCTACTCCGTGCCCTCCAACATCCACCGGGCCAACGTCGTGTGGGCCTCGGTGCCTGCGCTCAAGGCCGCCGGGCTCGACCCGACCAAGCCCGCCACCACCATCGACGCCTGGATCGCTGACATGGAGAAGGTTAAGGCCGCCGGCCTGACCCCCATCACCATGGGCATGGCCTGGACCCAGCTCGAGCTGCTCGAGACCATCCTCATCGCCGACCTGGGCGTGGACGCCTACAACGGGCTCTTCGCAGGCAAGACCGACTGGGGCGGCGCCGAGGTCACCAAGGCGCTGGGGCACTACAAGACCATCGTGGGATTCACCGACTCCTCCCTTTACACCGAGGACTGGGAGCCCGCCATGAAGCCCATCATGGATGGCAAGGCCGCCTTCAACGTCATGGGCGACTGGGCCGTGGCCGGCTTTGAGGCCGCCGGCAAGAAGGCCGGCCAGGACTACGTCTACTTCCCGGTCCCGGGCACCGACGGCGTCTTCGACTTCCTGGCCGACTCCTTCACCCTGCCCGACGGCGCCAAGCACCCCGGTGGTGCCAAGAACTGGCTCAACACCATCTCCTCCAAGGACGGCCAGATCGCCTTCAACACGGTCAAGGGCTCCATCCCGGCCCGCACCGACCTCACTGACGAGGAGAAGGGCAAGTTCTCCGAGTACCAGCGCTCGGCCATGGAGTCCTTCGCCAAGGACAAGATCGTCTCCTCCATCGCTCACGGCGCGGCGCTGCCGTCGAAGGCCACCAACGCGATGAACGACGCCCTGACCAAGTTCGCCCAGGGCGCCTCCGACGTCGCCGCCCTGCAGGCCGACCTCAAGGCCGCTGCCGCCTCCTGACCGGTTCCCCGGGGACGGGGGCGGGCCGTGCGCCCGCTCCGGTCCGCTCCCGTCCCCGGGACGACCCCTCGCCGATCATTCGGCCGGAGCTCATCACCACGACAGGCGGATTCGTGCCGCCACCTACGCATCAGGAGAACCTTGTGAGCACCAAGAGCGCCCCCGCGCGGCGCCGTCGGGCGAACTGGAGGCAGTGGGGCCCGGGCCTCCTGCTCATCTCGCCCTCGATCATCCTCGTCGGCGTCTTCGTCTACGGGATGATCGGCATCAACATCAACACCTCCCTGCTGGACATGCACACCGCCGGCCAGGTCTCCGGCCGCAGGGGGACCACCGTCGTCGGGCTGAGCAACTTCACCGCCCTGTTCGGCAACCCGGACTTCCGCCACTCCTTCATCAACCTCATCCTGTTCACCGTCACCTTCCTGGCCGGCACCCTCGTGGTCGGCTTCCTGTGGGCCTGGCTCCTGGACCGCCCCATCAAGGGGGAGGGGATCTTCCGCTCCATCTTCCTGTTCCCCATGGCCGTGTCCTTCGTGGCCTCGGGCGTGGTGTGGCGGTGGCTGCTGAACTCCGCGCAGGGCGAGAGCGCCTCCGGGCTCAACCGCCTGTTCGAGATGACCGGCCTGAGGTTCCTGGAGAACTCATGGACCCAGAACACCACCTGGGGCATCCTGGCCATCGCGCTGCCGGCCGTGTGGCAGCTGGCCGGATACGTCATGGCGCTCTTCCTGGCCGGCTTCCGAGGCATTCCCGACGACCTGCGCGAGGCCGCCCGGGTCGACGGCGCCAGCGAGTGGCAGCTCTACAAGTCGATCATCTTCCCCCAGCTGACCCCGATCGCCCTGAGCGCCGTCATCATCATCGGGCACATGTCCCTGAAGTCCTTCGACCTCATCATGTCGATCACGGACCAGCGCACCTACTCCACCAAGGTCCCGGCCATCGACATGTTCAACTTCATGACCGACAACGACTACTCCAACGCCGCCGCCGTCGGCACGATCCTGCTGGTCCTGGTCGCCGTCGCCGTCATCCCCTACCTCATCCACGACGCCAAGGGCAGGAGGTGAGCGGCGATGACACAGGCACTCACGATGCGCAGCCCGCGCCGCCCCGGCTGGGGCCAGACCGTCCGCTTCATCCTGCTGCTGGCCTCGGTGGTCCTCGTCCTCATCCCGGTCTACGTCCTGCTGGTCACCTCCTTCAAGGGATCCGCCGACGCCGACCCCTCGCGGACCTGGTACCTGCCCGAGGTCTGGGTCACCAAGAACTGGTCCAACGCCTGGAACCAGCTCAGTGGCGGGCTGCTGCGCTCCCTGGCACTGGTCATCCCCTCCTCGATCATCTCCGCGATGCTGGGCAGCGCGAACGGCTTCGTCCTGTCCAAGTGGCGCTTCCCCGGGGCCAACGTGGTCTTCACCCTCATCCTGTTCGGCATGTTCATCCCCTACCAGGCGGTCATGATCCCGCTCATGCGCCTGGTGACCAGTGCCGACCTGGGCTTCGGGATCCACACGCTGATCCTCATGCACGTCGTCTACGGCATCCCGATCACGACGCTCATCTTCCGCAACTACTACGAGACGATTCCCAACGAGCTCATTGAGGCCGCCCGGGTCGACGGGGCCGGCATGCTGCGCACCTACGTCTCGGTGGTCCTGCCGATCTCGGTGCCCAGCTTCGTCGTCGTCCTCATCTGGCAGTTCACCTCCGCCTGGAACGACTTCCTGTTCGCCCTGTTCTTCGGCGGCGGGGCGCAGTCCGGGCCGGTGACGCTGGCGCTGAACAACCTGGCCCACGGCTCGATCCTGGCCGACTACGGGGCCTCCATGTCCGGTGCGCTCATCGCCTCGGTGCCGACCCTGGCGGTCTACATCCTGCTGGGCAAGTACTTCGTCGGCGGCCTCATGGCCGGCTCCGTCAAGGGCTGAGACCGGCCCGGGCCGCTCGCCCGCGTCCTACGCCTCGTTTGCTCTCGGCCTGCTCTCACATCCGGCTGCCGCCCTCGGCTTGGGGACGGCAGCCGGATGTGATGTGATCGGGGCATGGCACGTCGCAGATCCAAGCGCCCCTACGGGCAGGGGCACATCCCCTTGAGCATGGACCGTCTCGCCTCCGTGCCGCGAACCCAGACCGGCCCCGGCGGCGCCGACTTCACCGTGCGACACCTGCGCGGCGGTGACAAGCCCTACACCTGTCCCGGTTGCCACCGCGTCATTCCGGCCGGCACCGCGCACGTGGTGGCCTGGAGCAACGAGTCCCTCTTCGGGGCGGACCGGGGCCTTGAGGAGCGACGTCACTGGCACACCTCATGCTGGGAGCGCCGCCTCTGGTAGAACCCGACGCCGACGCGAGGCAGCGGGGCTGAGAGTCACACGAGCGGCTCGGGGGAGCGCTCCTCCCAGCCCGGCAGCAGGCGGTCCAGCGCGAAGCGCAGCGGCACGATATCGCCGTCGCGTCCGCCCTCACCGATGGTCATCGGCACCGGCTGGCACTCGGGCCTGACCCCGCGCAGGCGCTGCGCCAGGCTCAGCGGCATCGACAGGACGTAGTAGCGCCCCTGCGTGTCGATGCCGACCGTCTCGTCGGCCCTCAGGTACCAGCCACGCAGCGGGGTGCGGGCGCTGCCGCCCGCGTAGCCACGCACCCGCAGAGGAACGTCCTGGAGGCCCTCTTCGCGGGCGACCTCGAGGAAGAGCCCCACGATGCGGGCGGCCCGAGCGTGCTCGGCCTCCTGGCGCTCCTGAAGCATGCGGGCCCGCTGTGTGGCCGCACGACGACGCGACGCCGCCCAGTCGCGGTCACCAGAACCACGGGTGCTGGTCGACTCGGTCTCGAACCGGGCGGCGTCGTCGGCAGTCACGTCGGTGTCTCAGCGACGTCCTTTGCCCTGGCGGGGGTTGCGGTTGGTGGAGTTGCCGGAGTTACCGGAGGCGTTGGAGCTCTTGCCGGGGGCCGGGACGTGCTCGATGCGACCAGTGCCGCCCTTCTGGGCGTTCTTCGGGGCCGACTGCGCCCCTGCCTGCTGGCCACCACCGGAGGCTGCAGCCGCCTTGTTGCCGGCCGGCGCAGGGGCCGCCGAGGTGGCCGACGGCGCTGAGGGGGCACTGCCGGAGCCGGCCGAGCGCGGACTGCCTGCGCTGCCGGAGGCCGCCGGCTCTGCCGACTGCGCGGAGGTCTGCTCCGGCGCCGCGGCCGGACTCGGCTCCTGAGGCAGGGCTGCGACGTGGTCGCTGAAGGAGGGGGCCTGGGGCAGTGCACCTCCCAGCACGCCGCGCATCTCGGTGAGGTAGGCGGCGACCGAGTCGCGCTGGCGTTCGAGCTCCTGGAGCTGGCGGGCGGCCACCTGGGCGGTGACGTCGGCGTCGGCGCGGGCGTCGCTGATGATCTGCTCGGCCTCGAGACGGGCCTGTGCCAGAGTCTCCTCCGCCTGGGTGACGGCCTCCTCCTGGCGCTTGCGGGCCTCGGCGTCGGTGCGGGCGCGGACCTCCTCGGCACGGGACAGCGCCTCCTGCAGGCGCTCCTCGGCCTCCTGGGCCTGGACCTGGGCCTGCTCCTGCATCTCCCGGATGCGCTCGCGGGTGGCCTCGTGGGCGTCGGAGTCCTCTTGGGCGGCCTGCTCGTGCGCCGCAGCGATCTCCAGGGTGGCCTGCTGGCGCAGCTCGGTGGCCTCGGAGCGGGCCGCGGCGGCCTCGTCGGTGGCCGAGCGACGCAGTGTCTCGGACTCGTTGCGCGCCGAGGTGAGAATCTCCTCGGCCTCGCGCTTGGCCTTGCCGACGGTCAGCTCGGCCTCCTGCTTGGCGGCCGAGAGGATTTCCTCGGCCTTCGCCGTGGAGGTCTTGTGCAGCTCGTCGGCCTCGGCCGCGGCCGCCTCTCGGTTGGCGGTGGCGTCGCGCTCGGAGGTGATGGCGATCTCGGCGGCCTGCTTACGCGCCTGGGACAGGACCAGTGCGGACTCACGCTCCGCGCTGGCGCGCATCTCGGTGACGGCCGCCTCGGCGTCGGCGGAGATCTGGGCGGCCTTGCGCGAGGCGGAGGAGACCAGCTCCTGGGCGCGGGCCTCGGCGTTGGCCAGGGCGGTCGAGGCCTCCCCCTGGGAGCGGGAGCGCAGCTCGCTGGCCTCTCGGCGGGCGTCGGCCAGCAGGGTCGCCGCCTCCGAGGCGCTGCGCTCGGAGAGGTTCTTGGCGTTGGTCCGGGTCCGGGTCAGCAGGGCGTCGGCCTCGGCGTTGGCCTTGGACAGGACGGAGGCGCTCTGCTCCTCGGCGCTGCGCAGCAGCTGCTCGATCCGTGAGCCCAGGCCGGCGTAGGTCGGCTTGTCGGACTCCCGCAGCCGGCGCTGGGCGTCGGCCAGCTCGCCGGCCAGCGTCATGGCGCGCTGGTCGAGGCTGGCCACCTCGCGACGGGCATCGGCCAGCTGGCGCGAGAGCTGCTCCAGCTTCCGGTCGACCTGAGCGCGGTCATAGCCGCGCATCGTGATGGCAAACTCGCTGTATTCCTCAGCCACGTCGGGTTCCTCCTCCTGGCGAGCCGGGGACGCTCACCACCAGGGCAAGCCTAACGATTGGGTGTGATCGGGACGGTCACCACGAAAGTGTGACCATGCGCACAGAAGGTCCGGGGTGGTGGGGCTCCCGACCGCCCGGGAGGGGTGACGGATGGAGGCGCTGGTGGGTTCTCCGGAGACTTCCGATCTCGCGTGCGCGATTCTCCGCGTCTTCCTCCGTGTCCACTTCGAGACCGTCGCGCTGTTCGCGGGTCCGGCGAGACCCTTTCTGCTGGCGGAATTCCGGGAGATATCGCTTCGCTCAGCGCGTGCCAGGTTGTGATCTTGGGCCGAGGTCGGTGCGGTCGCAGGGTCCGTCATGCGATTCTGGTCCCTAGGCGGGCGCACGGTGAGCGCTCGCAGCGATACCCGGCTCCACGGAGTCGGCCGTCGTCCATACCGTGTCCGCGAGCATAGGAGATCCGCGTCGTGAGTCGACGTATCTTGAGCGTGGTGGTGACCGTCCTCGGGCTGGTCCTCGTCGCCCTGGCCGTTTGCTCGGCCACCATCTGGAAACCCGGCTCCAAGGTCGAGGCGAAGCTCGCCTCCGGCCCTTCTCAGCCCTACGTCATCACAGCCCCCGGGGTTCTCAGTGGTGCGGAGTCCGACGTCACCGTGACGGCGAGCTCCTCCGACGGCAAGGACGTCCACCTCTTCGTGGCCAGGGCGGCCGATCTCGACGCCTGGATGAGCCCCGACGCCGACAATGCGCTGCCCTACACGGCGATCACCAGCATCGACGCCGACGCCGGGACCCTGGCCTCCAAGGACGAGACCCAGTACTGCCCGCCGGCCAACGCCGCTCCCGCTCCTTCCGCAGCGCCCTCCGCTCAGCCCTCCGCCTCCGCGCAGGCCGGCGGCTCGAAGTGCTCAGAGCGCAAGGCCAAGGGCGTGACCGCCTCGGGCTCCGACATCTGGCTGGGGGAGAAGACCGGCGGCTCGTCAGTCACCTTCGACACCGGCAAGGACGCCGACCGCGCCATGCTGCCCCACAAGAACCTCGACGAGCAGATCGTCGTCATGGCCATGACCGACGGCAAGGCCTCGGCTCCCGGTCTGACCGTCAGCTGGAAGCGCCAGGTGGAGACCCCCTGGTACTTCTACGGGGGGCTGGTTCTGGGCAGCGTCTTCGTGCTCGTAGGAGCCTTCCTGTTCTTCATCGACCTCCAGCTGCGCCGCGCCAATGTCGATCGGCGTACCCGTTCGGCCGAGCGGGCGGCCCGCATCGCCAACGCCGACTCGGTCTCCACCGAGGGCATCCCCCAGGTGGACGATCCCGACCGACGGCTGACCCGCCGAGAGCTGCGGGACAAGGAGCGCGCCGAGGCCTCGGGCGAGCCCTGGACCGACCCGCGCACCGGGCGCGTCTACCTCGGCGGCGTTGAGGCACCCGCCGCCTCCCAGATGCCTGAGGCCGTTCCCGCCGAGGGCTACGACTACGGCCCCGCCGCCGGGCTCAGTGAGGTCCCCGGAAGCGGGTTCGGTGACGGAACCACTGCCGCCTACGGCGAGGGCCACGGCGGGCAGGGCGACCATGCGGTTGCCGGGCTTGCCCGAGGCGCGTCGGTCGTCCCCGGTCTTGACGAGGCCGCCACCCAGCAGCACCGGGCCGCCCGGGAGCCGGAGGGCCTCCAGGCCGGCGAGGCGCTCACCATCACCTCGGATGCCACCAACGTCCCCGACTCGTCGGCCTACTCCAACCCCCCGGCTCTCAGTGATGTCGCCGGCGGTGCCGCCGGCGCAGGCCACATGGCCGTGGGCGTGGACCCGGTTGCCGACCAGCCCACAGGCGCCCCGGACCACTCCCGCTTCGCGCCGCCGGAGCACCACACCAGCCACGTGGCGAGCGGCAGCGACGCGCGGTCCTTCGAGACCGACACCGCCGAGTTCCAGGACGCGGCCTCCTCGGTCCCGCCGCAGGACCCCGGCCTCCAGATGCCGACCGGACTCGCCCAGCCGGAGGTGAGCGACGCCTCCCTGAGCTGGAGTGAGCAGGAGGTCGAGCCGGCGCACGGGCCCACCTTCTCCCCGAGCGGTTTCGGGGACTCCTCTGCGACGTCGACCACCGTGTCCTGGCCCTCCTACTCCGACGGCGTCGAGCTGCCTCCCCAGGCCGACCCCGCCGTTATCCAGGCCGTTGACGCCGAGCCCCTCAGTGAGCCAGACCCCACCGCGGACCCCGACAACCAGGAGCGCGCATGATGCCCACCCGTCGAGCCTTTCTGAGTGCAGGCGGTGCCTCCGCCATCGCCCTGAGCCTGGCCGCCTGCTCGCGGTCTCAGCCCAAGACTGCTGAGACCGTGGCCTCCGGCACGCCGATCGCCGAGCCCGTCCTCAACGACAAGCAGCTCGAGGAGATCCTCCAGCGCGTCCAGACCGGTCTGGCCGCGGCGGACAAGGAGAAGAACGCGGACAAGCTCAAGGAGGTCATGTCCGGTCCGGCGGCGCGGATCCGTGCCGCCGAGTACGCCACCGCCTCCGCCAGCGGGAATGCCTCCGTCATCCACGCCATGAACACCAAGATCCAGGGCGGGGGAGTGGGGCAGACCGTCGGCTTCCCCCGCAACGCAGCCGTCGCCTCGGAGAGCGACAAGAGCGTCTCGATCATCTCCCTGGAGCAGGGCTCGGCCCGGGACCAGTTCAAGGTGTGGGCCTGGGTGCAGGGGTTCGCCGCGCAGGCGAGCATTCCCGTGCTGACCAAGCAGTCCGCCCAGCACGCCAAGCAGGTGACGGCCGAGTCCACCGGGCTGGTTGTCACCCCCAAGGCGGCTCTCGACTCCTACGTCGATGCGCTCAACCACCCCGACGGCGAGAACGGCAAGGCCTTCCCCGACGACAGCCTGCGTCGGAAGGTCCAGGACGCCCGAAAGACCGACCTGAGCAACTTGGGTGAGGTCACCGTGACGGCGGTCCCCGGACAGGACGGGTTCCAGGGCCTCCAGTTGGAGGAGGGTGACGGCGGGGCGCTGGTCTTCACCACCCTGACCTTCACGGTGGTCTACAAGCGTACCGTTGACGGCTCCGACCTCACCCTGCAGGGTGACATTGCCGCCCACATGGGTGGTAACCAGAAGATCGTCGGTACCGTGACCGCCACTTACGACTCCATGGTTGCCTTCTCCATCCCCAAGGAGGGAAGCGGCGGGAAGGTGACTGTTCTGGGCGCCGAGACGGCGCTGATGAAGGTGGACCGGGACGACTCCAAGACGCCGGCCCCCACGGCGTCGGCGTCGGCCAAGCCGTCCTGACCTCCTCCGGTCCCCGGCCCGGCTCCGTGACTGCTCGGAGTCGGGCCGCTGGCGCGCCCAGGCCGGTGCGCAGCGTGAGGCCTGCCAACCGCGCCGGCGCTCACGAACACCGAAAGACCCAGATCCATGAAGCAATCGGGCCGCGGCCCGAGGAAGGCAGAGCTGCTATGAGCATGTTCGGCGCCGTCGACCTGTCCAGTCTCGCCCCCGCCACCAAGCCGGCCGGCTCTTCCGGTGCGACCCCGAGCCCCGCCACCGGGGACCGCCCTACTGGAGCTGCCGGTTCTGGTCTGCCGGTGCCGCTCGTGGTCGACGTCGACGCCTCCACCCTGCGCGACGTCGCCGAGGTCTCGACCCAGGTGCCTGTCATCGTCGTCCTGCACAGCCCGCGCAGCCAGGCCAGTGCCGACCTCGCCACCGTCCTGGAGCAGCTCGCCGATCAGTACTCCGGCCGTTTCCAGCTGGCGCGCGTCAACGTGGATACGGCCCCGGAGGTCGCCCAGGCCCTCCAGGCTCAGGCCGTCCCCACGGTGGTGGCCCTCATCGCGGGCCAGCCGGTGCCGATGTTCCAGGGGGCGGTGCCCCAGGAGCAGCTGCGTTCGGTCATCGACCAGCTGCTGGAGGTGGCGGCCGCCAACGGTGTCAACGGCACCATCGCCGTCGACGGCGCAGCCGGCGCCGACACTCAGGCTGAGCCCGAGGAGACCGAGGTGGAGCGGGCCGCCCGCGAGGCCATCGAGGCCGGGGACTTCGCCGCCGCCGAGGAGGTCTACACCCACGCCATCGCCCAGAACCCGGGCGACGACGACCTCAAGGTGGCCCGAAACCAGGTGCGTCTCATGGCCCGTCTGGACGGCCAGGACCCTCACGAGCTCCTTGCGGCGGCCGATGCCGCGCCCACGGATCTGGCCGCGGCCCTGGCCGGTGCTGATGCCGCCCTGGCACTGGGGGATGTCAATGCCGCGCTCGGCCGGGCCCTGGAGGCCGTGCGCACCCACGCGGGGGAGGAGCGGGAGGAGGCCCGGCTGCGGCTGCTCGAGCTCTTCGAGGTTATCGGCTCCACCTCTCCGGAGGTCGCCCAGGCCCGCCGCCGCCTGGCCACCATGCTCTACTGAGCCTCAATGAGCCCCGCTGAGGGCCCGGCGGCGGCGCCCAGCGCATACGGAAAGGAGCGCCCCTCACCGGTTGCGGTGAGGGGCGCTCGCTCATGCCGTGACGATCAGGCGATGGGCTCGGGGTCGATCTTCCAGACCTCGCGGGCGTAGTCGCTGATGGTGCGGTCGGAGGAGAAGCGGCCCGAGCGGGTGATGTTCACCCAGGCCTTGCGCTGCCAGGCGCGGGCATCGGCGTAGTCGGCCGCCATGGCGTCCTTGGTCTCGCGGTAGGAGGCGAAGTCGCCCAGGACGTAGTAGACGTCGGCCGGCTCGTAGGAGGCCTCGAGCAGGCTGCGGCGCAGGTCGGCGAACCAGCCCGAGCCGTTGTCGTCCAGGGTGCCGTCGGTGAAGGCGTCCAGGACGCGCTTGAGACCGGGGACGTTCTCGTAGTGCCACACGGGGTCGTAGCTCTCACGCAGGGCGGGCAGCTCGTCCTCGGTGGCGCCGAAGATGTAGGCGTTGTCGTCACCGACCGCCTCCAGGATCTCCACGTTGGCGCCGTCGAGCGTGCCCAGGGTCAGGGCTCCGTTCATCATGAACTTCATGTTGGAGGTACCCGAGGCCTCCTTACCGGCCATCGAGATCTGCTCGGAGACGTCGGCGGCCGGGATGATGTGCTCGGCCGGGGAGACGTTGTAGTTGTGGACGAAGACGACCTTGATGGTCTTGGAGACCACGGGGTCGTTGTTGACCAGGTCGGCGATGGTGTTGATGAGCTTGATGACGCCCTTGGCCCGGATGTACCCGGGAGCGGCCTTGGCCCCGAAGATGAAGACCCGCTTGGGGACCTGCAGGCTCGGGTCCTGCTTCATGCGGAAGTAGAGGTCCAGGATGTAGATGGCGTTGAGCAGCTGGCGCTTGTACTCGTGGAGGCGCTTGATCTGGACATCGAAGATGGCCTCCGGGTCGATCTCGATCCCCTCGCGCTGGGCGATCCAGGCGGCGAAGTCCACCTTGTTGGCGTGCTTGATCTCCGCCAGGCGGTCGTAGACGGAGTCGTCCACGGAGTCGGTGTGCTCGGCCAGGACGGACAGGTCCTTGACCCAGGTGTCCGAGCCGGTGACCTCGTCCAGGAGCGCCGACAGGCGCGGGTTGCACTGGCGCAGCCAACGGCGCGGGGTGACGCCGTTGGTCTTGTTGTTGAAGCGCTCGGGCCAGATGGCGTGCCACTCGCCCAGGGTCTCGCGCTTGATGATCTCGGTGTGCAGCGCGGCGACGCCGTTGATGGAGTAGGAGGCGTAGCAGGCGATCCAGGCCATGCGCACCTTGTCCCCGGAGATGGGGGCCATGTAGTCGATGGTGCCCTGCTCCAGACCACGCTCGGCCATCTCCATGCGGAAGCGGCGGTCGATCTCGCGGACGATCTCGGTGATGCGCGGGAAGAGGCGGTCGAAGATGGAGATCTCCCAGGTCTCCAGGGCCTCGGCCAGCACCGTGTGGTTGGTGTAGGCGAAGGTCTTGGTGACCACCTCCCAGGCCTCCTCCCAGCCCAGGTGGTGCTCGTCCAGGAGGATGCGCATCAGCTCGGGGATGGCGAGCACCGGGTGGGTGTCGTTGAGCTGGATGGCGTTGTAGTCGGCGAAGCCGGTCAGGTCCTCACCGTGGTGGTTGACGTAGTTCTCAACGATCTGCTGCAGGGAGGCCGAGCAGAAGAAGTACTGCTGGCGCACCCGCAGGACCTTGCCCTCGTAGGTGGTGTCGTTGGGGTAGAGGACACGGGAGATGTCCGAGGTGCGCTCGCGCTCGACGATGGCCTCAGTGAAGCGCTGGGAGTTGAAGGCGTCGTAGTCGAACTCCTCGAGCGGCTCGGCCTTCCACAGGCGCAGGGTCCCCACGTTCTTGGTGCCGTAGCCGGTGATGGGCATGTCGTAGGGGATGGCGCGCACGGTCATGTCCTGGTAGTGGACCAGGCGCTGGGCCTCCTCGTGGCGGATGACGAAGGGGTAGCCCTCCTCCATCCAGGGGTCGGGGTGCTCGGTCTGGAAGCCGTCCTCGAAGAGCTGCTTGAACAGCCCGTAGCGGTAGAGGATGCCGAAGCCGTTGACCGGCAGGTCGAGGGTGGCGCAGGAGTCGAGGAAGCAGGCGGCCAGGCGGCCCAGGCCGCCGTTGCCCAGGGCGGCGTCGGGCTCCTGCTCCAGGACGTCGCTGAGGCTGACGCCGAAGGAGCCGACGGCCTCGCGCGCCTCATCGATCATCCCCAGGTTGGAGAGGTTGTTGAGCAGGGCACGACCCATGAGGAACTCGGCGGAGAAGTAGTGCTCCTGGCGCCCGGCGCTGTACTTCTGCTCGGTGGCGTACCAGTCGTCCGCGATGGTGTCGACGACGGCGGCGGACAGGCCCTGCCAGACCTCCATGAGGGTGGCTGCGGTCTCGGGTCGACCGGATACGGCGCGCACCTGCGCGGGGGCGCTCGTGACCAGCTTCTGTGTCATTCTTCTTCCCTTGTCAGGCATCGTGGTCGCCGACTGCAAGAGTTTTGCAGCGGACTGAAACATCGTACATCGACGGGGCTGGGCCGACCGGAGCGCGCAAGGGAACATGGCACCGGAGGCCGCACGCCTGTGCGAGACAGGACCCAGACTACCCACTCATAGGCGATAGTGGTGGGCCGAGTTCACAGTTCTGATGACGTGGCGAGCAACATGTTGCGGTGGGGCGAGAGGTCCATGCCCCTCACCCCACCGCGGCGCGTGGTGTTAGCCCGGGTCAGTCCTGAGCCGGACGCAGAAAGACCGCTCCCATCGGGGGGACCCGCAGGCGCACCGAGGCAGGGCGCCCGTTCCAGGGCAGGTCTTCGGCCTCGACCCGGCCCAGATTGCCCACGCCGGAGCCGCCGTAGTCCTCGGAGTCGGTGTTGAGGACCTCCTCCCAGACCCCGGCGAAGGGCAGGCCCACCCGGTAGCCCTCATGCGGGGTGCCGGCGAAGTTGATGATGCAGACCATCAGGTCGGCCCGCCCGTCGGCGTCGGTCCCCTTGCGAAGGTAGGACAGGACGTTGTGGTCGCCGTCGCCGGCCTCGATCCACTCGAATCCTCGGTGGGAGAAGTCCTCCGACCACAGGGCCGGCGAGCTCAGGTAGAGGCGGTTGAGGTCGCTGACCAGGGCGAGCAGCCCCTGGTGGCCGGGGTCGTCCAGGATCCACCAGTCCAGGGAGGTATCGGCGTTCCACTCGGTTCCCTGACCGAACTCCTGGCCCATGAACAGCAGCTGCTTGCCGGGGTGGGACCACTGGTAGGCGTACAGGGCGCGCAGGCCCGCCAGCTCCTGCCAGGGGTCGCCGGGCATCTTGGACAGCAGGGAGCCCTTGCCGTGGACGACCTCATCGTGGCTCAGCGGCAGGATGAACTGCTCGGAGAAGGCGTAGACGAGGGAGAAGGTCAGCTCTCCGTGGTGGTAGCGGCGGTTGACGGGGTCCTCCGCCAGGTAGCGCAGGGTGTCGTTCATCCACCCCATGTTCCACTTCAGTCCGAAGCCCAGGCCGCCGTACTCGGTGGGGGCGGTGACGCCCGGCCACGCCGTGGACTCCTCGGCGGCCATGATGATGCCGGGGTTCTTGCGGTAGGCGGTGGCGGTGGCCTCCTGCAGGAAGCTGATGGCCTCCAGGTTCTCGCGGCCGCCGAACTGGTTGGGGTGCCACTGGCCGTCCTGGCGCGAGTAGTCCAGGTAGAGCATGGAGGCCACGGCGTCGACGCGCAGGCCATCGGCGTGGAACTCCTGGAGCCAGTACAGGGCGTTGGCGACCAGGAAGTTGCGCACCTCGTTGCGTCCGAAGTTGAACACGTAGGTGCCCCAGTCGGGGTGCTCGCCGCGCTGCGGGTCGGGGTCCTCGTACAGCGGGGTGCCGTCGAAGCGGGCCAGGGCCCACTCGTCCTTGGGGAAGTGGGCCGGCACCCAGTCCAGAATGACGCCGATGCCGGCCTGGTGGAGCTGGTCCACCAGGTAGCGGAAGTCGTCCGGGGTGCCGAAGCGCGAGGTGGGCGCGTAGTAGCTGGTGACCTGGTAGCCCCAGGAGCCGCCGAAGGGGTGCTCGGCCACCGGCAGGAACTCCACGTGGGTGAAGCCGGCCTCCTTGACGTAGGGGACCAGCTCCTTAGCCAGGCCGCGGAAGCCCAGTCCCTGGCGCCACGAGCCGACGTGGACCTCGTAGATGCTCATCGGCCCGCTGTGGGGGTCGGTGGTGGCGCGCTTGGCCATCCACTCCTGGTCCTCCCACTGGTGGAACTGGTCGGTGACCACCGAGGCGGTGGCCGGGGGGACCTCGGTGGCGCGGGCCATCGGGTCGGCCTTCTGGTGCCAGGAGCCGTCGGCGAAGCAGAGCTCGAACTTGTAGCGCGCACCGACCCCCACGCCGGGCACGAACAGCTCCCACACTCCCGATGAGCCCAGGGAGCGCATGGCGGTGGCGGTGCCGTCCCAGTAGTTGAAGTCGCCGACGACGCGCACGGCGCGGGCGTTGGGGGCCCACACGGCGAAGGCGGTTCCCTCGACCTCACCCATGGGGCCGTCGTAGCGCTTGACGTGGGCGCCCAGGACCTCCCACAGCTCCTCGTGGCGGCCCTCGGAGATGAGGTAGGTGTCCATCTCACCCAGGGTCGGCATGTAGCGGTAGGGGTCGTCGACGGTGGTGGTCTCGTCGCCGTAGGTGACCTTGATGCGGTAGTCGGGGATCTCCTGGCCGGGCAGGACCGCCACCCACACTCCGTCCTGCTCATGAGTGGCCGGGTGGGTGCCGCCCTCGGTGACGACGACGACGTCGTCGGCCAGGTGACGGACGGTGCGGATGGTGACTCCGTTCTCGCCGACGTGGGCGCCCAGGACCTCGTGCGGGTCGTGGTAGCGCGCGTAGGCGACGTCAGCCAGAATCCAGGGGTCCACAGGGACAGGGGCGAGGTCCTTCTCAGGTGTGTTGGCGCTCATACAGCAACTCTTCCATGCGTTGGTGATTAACGGGTGCTTTTGGACGTCGGACCGATGGGGATGAGGGGAATGGAGGATCGTTGCGTGCTCAGCCCTCCGCGTGCTTGGACAGGACCGACTCGATCCCCGCCAGGGGGATGCCCAGCCAGTCGGGACGGTTGCGGGCCTCGTAGACGGCCTCGTAGAGGGCCTTGTCCAGCTCCAGGCAGGTCAGGACCGTCTGGTACGAGGCCTCGGCCTGCTCCTGGTCGCCGGATGCCGCTGGCGACGGGGCGAGCGAGCCGGTCTCCTGGCGTCCCAGGCGGTAGCCCTCCTCGAAGGCGGAGCGCACGGCGGGGAGCCAGTCGGGGTGGGGTGCCTTGCCCACGGCGGCGGCGTAGTCGAAGGAGCGCAGCATCCCGGCCACGTCCCGGGCCGGAAGATCGGGGTCGGATCGCTCGGCCAGGGGGCGCAGGGGCTCGCCCTCGAAGTCCAGGACGTACCAGCGCTGCTGGCCGTCGATCTCGTGAAGCACCTGCCCCAGGTGGTAGTCCCCGTGGATACGGGTGGTCGGTTCCAGGGCGGGGAGCTCCTCGAGACGTGCCAAGGCCTGCTCCACCTTGAGCTCCAGGGCGCGGATGTGGCCGGAGAGCTCGGGCACCTCCTCCAGCGCCCACCGGGCGCGCTTGCGCAGGGCGGCCGCGAGCTCGGCAGGTGAGGGCGGCCGGCTCGTGCCCAGGGAGGCGGCCAGGTGGTGGTGCATCTGCGCGGTCGTGCGTCCCAGATCCCGGGCCAGCTCCACGGCGCGGGCCCGCACCGGTCCGTCGACGTCGTCGGTGGAGGCCAGTGAGCAGAACAGCTCGAAGCCGTCGTCGGCGCGGGGGACGAAGCTGCAGGCCACGGCCGAGTCGGTGGACTCCTCCAGGGCGGGCTGGCCGCAGCCGCCCATGCGCGTCCAGGTCATGGTGGACCAGGCCACCGGCGTGGGCACCCGGTCCCAGCCGCTGCGGGCCAGGGCCACCGACAGCTCCACGTCGGGATTGCGCCCGTGCTCCAGGACCCGCAGGAGCTTGACGATGAGGTCGCCGGTGGCGGCGTCCTGCTCCCCAAGAGCCTCGGCGGGGTCGGAGGGGGCCGGCAGGATGACGGAGGTGTTGGACTGCTCCCCGGTGGTTACCCGCAGCCTCGGCGCCCGCTGGGCGATGGCCAGGGCTCCGGCCTCGCTCAGGACGGTGCCCGCCTTCAGCGTGCTCAGGGCCCAGGCCCGCCAGAAGGCCGGGTGGTGGGCGCCGTCGACGAGCGCCACCTGCGTGGGTGACCCCTGAGAGTCGGTGGTCACCAGCAGGCCGTGGTTGCCGGGTGCCTCACCGGGGGTGGCGAAGGAGTCGAGCGCCTCGGCGGACTCCAGGACCACTGGCACGTGCAGCAGCACCATCCCGTCGCGGTGACCGGTCTCGGCCTGGTTGCCCCGTAGGGCGGCGATGACGAGGTCTCGCACCCCCTCCTCCGGCTCCCAGGAGGCGATCACGCGCAGGGAGCCCAGGGGCGGGGCGGCGTCCCCCTTGAGCGGGAACCAGCGCCGTTGGAGCATCCACGGTTCTAGCGCAGCGAGGATCTCGGCATTGGTGGGCCAGGTCGACGGGGCCTGGGTGCTGCGCAGGGAGTGTGCTGGCACGGTGGCGGGCTGCGGTGCGGCGGAGATCGGTTCGTTTGGCATCAGACTTCCTCGGTCGGGTGGTTGTCGTGGTCGTCCTGGGGGGCGTCGTCGGCTTCGGTCCTGTCAACGGATAGCCAGTAGTATCCGCGCGCTCCCAGCGTCAGGGTGAGGCGGCCTCGGTCGTCGACGGGCGGGAAGGCGCAGCCCCCGAACAGGTCCGTGGTGCCCCTGCCCGCCAGCTCGGGAACCTCGATCGTCACCGACCGGGGGGTGGCCGAGAGGTTGGCGACGCACAGGAGGCTCTCCCCCTCCGGCGCCGAGGGGTCGTCGCAGCGCGTGTGCGCCAGGACGGCGTCGTCGCTGGTGGGGCGCAGGAGGAAGCCTCCGCGTCCCAGCACGGGGTGGGCGCGGCGCAGGTGCAGGATCCGCCGGGTGAACTGCAGCAGCGAGTCGGGCCGGGCCATCTCAGTGGCCACCGTCAGGTGCGCGTAGCCGGGGGCCTGGATGAGCGGAAGCGTCAGGGCGCCCGGGTCGACCACTGAGGAGAAGCCCATGTTGGGGGAGTCGTCCCACTGCATGGGGGTGCGCACGGCGTCGCGGTCCTCCAGCCAGATGTTCTCGCCCATGCCGATCTCGTCGCCGTAGTAGAGACAGGGGCTGCCCGGCAGCGACAGGAGCAGGGCGTAGGCCAGCTCCACCTCGGCGCGCGAGGCGTCCAGGAGTGGGGCCAGGCGGCGCCGGATCCCGATGTTGGCGCGCATGCGCTCCTCGGGGGCGTACCAGGCGTACATCTGGTCGCGCTCGGCGTCGGTGACCATCTCCAGGGTCAGCTCATCGTGGTTGCGCAGGAAGGTCCCCCACTGCCCGTGGGCGGGGATGTCGGGGGTCTTCTCCAGCACCCAGCGGATGGCCGAGGCCGAGCCCTGCCGCAGTGCGTAGAAGATGCGCGGCATGACCGGGAAGTGGAAGCACATGGTGCACTCGGGCGCCTCCTCGGTGCCGAAGTACTCCACGACGTCCTCGGGCCACTGGTTGGCCTCGGCCAGCGTGATGGTCCCGGGGAACTCCCGGTCGAGCATCTGACGGATCCCGGCGATGATCTCGTGGGTGCCGGCCAGGTTCTCGCAGTTGGTGCCCTCCGACTCGGTCAGGTAGGGGATGGCGTCGAGGCGGAAGCCGTCCACCCCGGTGCGCGCCCAGAAGCGGATGACGTCGTGGATCGCCTCGATGACCGCCGGGTTGCGGTAGTTGAGGTCGGGCTGGTGGGAGAAGAAGCGGTGCCAGTAGAACTGGCCGCGCTCGACGTCGTAGGCCCAGTTGGACTCCTCGGTGTCCACGAAGATGATGCGGGCGTCGTCGTAGCCGGAGTCGTCGTCGGCCCACACGTAGAAGTCCCCGTAAGGGCCCTCGGGGTCCGAGCGGGAGGCCTGGAACCAGGGGTGGGCGTCCGAGGTGTGGTTGACGACCATGTCGATGATGATGCGGATCCCGCGCTGATGGGCCTGGTGGACCAGCTCGCGGAAGTCCTCCATCGTCCCGTAGCGCGGGTCGATGGCCGTGTAGTCGGAGATGTCGTAGCCGCCGTCGCGCACGGGCGAGGGGTAGAACGGCGGGATCCACACGCAGTCCACGCCCAGCCACGCCAGGTAGTCCAGGCGGGAGATGAGCCCGCGCAGGTCTCCGACGCCGTCGCCGTCGGAGTCGGCGAAGGAGCGCAGTAGCGCCTCGTAGAAGACCGCCGTGCGGAACCACTCGGGGTCCGGGCTCAGGCCGGGGCGGGCCTGGGCCGGCAGGGCCGGCACCCCGGGGATCGGCGGGGCCACCGCCAGCGGCATGGGGATCCCGCCGCTGGGGGTGGGGATCGTCGACATCTGGGCCGCCACGGGCGCCGTGACGGGCACGCCCGCCGCGGGCTGGCCGAAGGCTCCACCCGGCGCTGCGGCCGGCGCCTCGCTGCCGGGGGGCGCCTGGGCAGTACTCATCGGATCGGTGCTCACAGCGGCTCCACGGAGAAGACGTGGGCGACCTGCCCGGCGAAGGGGTCGAGGCGCACATAGTTCTGCCCCGACCACTCGTAGGAGTCTCCGGTGAGCGCGTCGGTCACCCGCACCACCGGGCGCGAGGCGTCCACCCAGCCCGGCAGGCCCAGGGCCTCCAGGTTGAGGTAGACCTCGCCGGCCCTCGCCCCGTGCGGGTCGAGGTTGACCACCGTCAGAACGACGTCGTCCCTGCCCGTGGGGCTGTGGAAGGCGTCCACCCGCTTGGAGTAGGCGAGGATCTGGTCGTCGCTGGTGGGGTGGAAGTAGATGTCCCGCAGCTGGCGCAGCGCGGGGTGAGCGGCCCGGGCGGCGTTGAGGCGCGTGAGGAGATCCTCGATGCCGTTGCGGCGAGCGGCGGCGAAGTCACGCGGCTTGTACTCGTACTTCTCGTTGTCGATCTGCTCCTCGTAGCCCGGCCGCGGTGTGGACTCGGCCAGCTCGTAGCCCGAGTAGATGCCCCAGGTCGGGCTGAGCGTGGCCGCCAGGACGGCGCGCAGCTTGAAGGCCGGCACCTTCCCGTTGGTCATGAAGGGGGTGAGGATGTCGTGCGTCGTGGGCCAGAAGGCCGGACGCAGCAGGTGGGCGGTGTCCTTGCTGAGCTCCATCATGTACTCGATGAGCTCGTCCTTGGTGTTGCGCCAGGCGAAGTAGGTGTAGGACTGGTGGAAGCCGATCATGCCCAGGGTGCGCATCATGGCGGGGCGGGTGAAGGCCTCGGCCAGGAACAGCACCTCGGGGGACTCGGCGTGGATCTCGGCGATGAGCCGCTGCCAGAAGGTCAGGGGCTTGGTGTGGGGGTTGTCCACCCGGAAGATCGTCACCCCGTGCGCGATCCAGGTGCGCACGACCTCCAGGATCGCCTGGTAGATGCCCTCGGGGTCGTTGTCGAAGTTGAGCGGGTAGATGTCCTGGTACTTCTTGGGCGGGTTCTCGGCGTAGGCGATCGAGCCGTCGGCCAGGACCGTGAACCACTCGGGGTGCTCGGCCACCCACGGGTGGTCCGGCGAGCACTGGAGCGCCAGGTCCAGGGCCACCTCCATGCCCAGCTCGCGCGAGCGCGCCACCAGGGCGTCGAAGTCCTCGAAGGTGCCCAGGTCGGGGTGGATGGCGTCGTGGCCGCCGTCGGGGGAGCCGATGCCGTAAGGGGAGCCGGGGTCGCCGGGACGCGCCGTCAGGGTGTTGTTGCGGCCCTTGCGGTTGGTCAGGCCGATGGGGGAGATGGGCGTGAGGTAGAGGACGTCGAAGCCCATGGCCGCGATGCGGTCCAGCCGCTCGGTCGCGCTGCGAAGCGTCCCCGAGTGCCAGGTGCCGTCCTCATCGGCCCCCGAGCCCAGCGAGCGCGGGAAGATCTCATACCAGGAGCCGGTCAGGGCGCGCTCGCGGTCCACCTGGAGGGGGTACTCGGCGGAGGGCGAGACGTGGTCGCGCAGCGGCAGGCGCTCCAGGGCGGCCTGGACCGAGTCCGACATGCCCGCAGCCAGGCGGTCGGCCACGGGGTTGGAGGGGTCGCGCATGATCCACACGGCGTCGTTGAGGGCCTTGACGCCCTCCTCGTCGCGCCCCTCAACGGCCACCGCCCGGTCCAGGACGCGGGCGCCCTCCTCCAGCATGAGCTCGACGTCGATGCCGGCAGGGACCTTGATGCCGGCGTCGTGGCTCCAGGTGGCGTACGGGTCCGACCAGCCCTCGACGCGGAAGCGCCAGTCCCCGGGGGCGTCGGGCGCCACGGAGGCCTCATAACGGTCCAGCCCCGGGGCGATGTCGTGCATGCGGGCGCTGGGGCCGTCGCTGCCGTCAGGACGTACCAGGACCGCGGTGGCGCCGTAGCGGTCGTGCCCCTCGCGGAAGACGGTGGCGCGGATCGGAATGACCTCGCCGACGACGGCCTTGGCCGGCCAGCGCCCGTCCTCGACGACGGGGAAGACCTCGGTGACCGGGATCCGGCCGATCAGCGAGAACGGGGCCGGCTGCGGTGCCGCACTGGCCGCGGACGACCCCGACGGCGCGGTCTGCGTCCCGGTGCCCTGAGCGGGTGCGTCGGTGGGAGCGGCAGAGGACTTGGAGGGACGGGTGGGCTGCTTCTTGCCGGCCTTCGGCGTCGTGTTCGGAGTCACAAGAACAAGAGTACGGTGAGAAACGACCTGAGTCACATGCCGGCTCGCAGGACGCGGGTCGGCCCGGTACGCGCGTCGCGAACCGGGCCGATCGAGGTGGGTGTGCGGGCCGGCTCAGCGGCCGGCAGGCCCTCAGTAGTTCATCTGCATGGCGGTGCGGACGTCGTCGAGCGTCCTGTTGGCGACCTCGTTGGCCCGGGCGTTGCCCTGCCCCAGGACCTTAAGGAGGTAGTCCTCGTTGGCCGCCAGCTCGGCGCGACGGGCCCGGATGGGGGAGAAGAACTCGTTGACGGCCTCCGTGGTGACCTTCTTGAGCGTGCCCGCTCCGCCGTCGCCGATGCGCTCGGCGATCTCCTCGGGAGCGCCCGCCCCGCACAGGGAGGCCAGCATCAACAGGTTGGAGACCTCCGGCCGGTTGGCCGGGTCGTAGGTGATGACGCGCTCGGAGTCCGTCTTGGCCTTCTTGAGGGCCTTGGCGGTCTCATCGGCGCTCATGCGCAGCTCGATCGTGTTGTGCCGCGACTTGCTCATCTTCTCCCCGTCCAGGCCCAGCAGCATCGGGGCCTGACTGAGCAGCGCCTCGGGGCGGCGGAAGACCGGGTGGTCCTTGACCGCCCGCCCGTAGCGCTTGTCGAAGCGCTGGGCGATGAGTCGGGCCTGCTCCAGGTGGGGGAGCTGATCCTTGCCGACGGGCACGAGGTTGGCCTGGCAGAAGAGGATGTCGGTGGCCTGGTGGACCGGGTAGGTGAGCATCAGGCCGCTCATGGCCCGCCCGTCGGTGGCCTCCAGCTCGGACTTCACCGTGGGGTTGCGGTGCAGCTCGGACTCGGTGACCAGGGACAGGAAGGGCAGCATCAGCTGGTTCTGGGCGGGGACCGCCGAGTGGGCGAAGATCGTCGAGCGCTGCGGGTCCACGCCCACCGCCAGGGCATCGGTGACCAGGGACAGGACCCGCTCGCGAATGGGGCCCACGCCGTCGCGGTCGGTGATGACCTGGTAGTCGGCCACGAGGATCCAGGTCTCCACGCCCGCGTCCTGGATCGTCTTCCAGGAGTGCATGGTGCCGAAGTAGTGGCCCAGGTGCATGTTCCCGGTGGGACGGACCCCGGTGAACATCCGGTAGCGGCCGGGGTTGACGGCGATATCGGCCTCGATCTCGGCGGAGCGGGCGATGGATCGGGCCAGGGAGGCGTCATTGGTGGCGTTGGCCAGGGCCTCCTCGGCCGCGGTGGGGGTCTGAGTCATGCCCTCATCCTAGGGGGTGCGCTGCGGCGGCAGGCCGACGGCGGCCCGCCCCGCGCGCAGTGGTGCCGGCTCAGTGCGCCTCGGCGCCCGGGATCAGGGTCTCCAGCGGTTCGCCGGAGAAGTAGATCCGCAGGGACAGCGCCTCCAGCATCGTCGTGTCGCCCGGCCGGTCGTGATGGCAGTCCGTGAGACTCTCGGCGGTGTGGCCCTCGGGTTCGGCTGCCGTGGTCCTGACCTCCTTGACCTCGCCGGAGCCGTCCGTCTCGATGATGACGTCGGCCTGGGTGTCTTGGGGGCTTCGGCTCACGCGCCGTGCCTGGGAGAAGGGCGCAGTGTGAGGCTGGGGGACCGCCCAGGTCGAGTCCCAGGCCAGGTGCCAGTCGGTCCCGCGTCCCTCGGGCAGGACGACGTCGACCTGGTCCAGGGCGCCGTTGATGACCACGAGCATGTCGTCGTCGTTCCAAGGGTGGCCCGAGCGCAGCATCTGGACGACGCGAGTGTGCGGGTCGTGCCAGGAGTCCCCGTCCATCGGTGCGGCATCCGCCCGGTACCAGGCCAGATCCGCGATCGTGTCGCCTTCCAGGACCTGCCCGGTCGCGAAGCGCGAGGGGCGCACCACCGGGTGGCTGTGGCGCTGGTGGATGAGGAAGCGCGTCGTGGCGACCAGGTCGCGCTGCCAGACCTCCAGGTTCCAGTCCACCCAGGAGAGCACGGAGTCCTGGCAGTAGCAGTTGTTGTTGCCCTGCTGGGTGCGTCCCATCTCATCACCGGCCACCAGCATGGGGGTCCCGGCGCTCAGCAGCACGGTGGCCAGCAGGTTGCGCATCGACCGGCGGCGCAGCACCTCGATCGGGCCGCCGTTGATGCCCTCGACGACGTCCCCCTCGAAACCGTGGTTCCAGGAACGGTTGTTGGAGTTGCCGTCCCGGTTGTCCTCCTTGTTGGCCAGATTGTGCTTGTGGTCGTAGACCACCAGGTCGCGCAGGGTGAAGCCGTCGTGCGCGGCCACGAAGTTGACCGAGCCCAGCGGGCCGCGACCACCGGGGAACTCCCCGTGGCTGAACAGGTCCGCGCTGCCCGACAGGCGCGTGGCCAGGTCTCGCAGGTCCGAGCCCAGACGGCCCTTGGAGATCTCCGAGGCGTCATGCAGCCAGAAGGAGCGTGTGGTGTCGCGGAAGTGGTCGTTCCAGTCCTGGAAGGGCTCGGGGAACTGCCCGGTGCGCCAGCCGCCGGGCCCCACGTCCCAGGGCTCGCTGATGAGCTTGACCGTGCTGAGCACCGGGTCCGTGGCGATCGCCGTGAGCAGCGGGTGACGCGGAGAGAACTCCGCGGCGTGGCGCCCCAGGGTGGTGGCCAGGTCGAAGCGGAAGCCGTCGACGCCGACTTCGGTGACCCAGTAGCGCAGCGAGTCCAGAACCAGCCGGATCGCACCCGTGGCCCGGAAGTCCACCGTGTTGCCGGTGCCGGTGACGTCCATGTACTGCGCCGGTAGGTAGGGGGCGTGCAGGTAGTAGTCCAGGTTGTCCAGGCCGCGCAGGCTCAAGGACGGGCCATCGACACCGCCCTCGCAGGTGTGGTTGTAGACGACGTCGAGCACGACCTCCAGGCCGGCCTCGTGGAGCATGGAGACCATGCCGCGGACCTCGTCCAGGACCGCCTGCGGGCCGGCCGCACGCGCCGCGGCCGTGGCGTAGGAGGGCTCGGGCGCGAAGTAGCTCAGCGTGGAGTAGCCCCAGTAGTTGCTCAGGCCCCGCTTGGTCAGGAAGGGCTCGCTCACCGAGGCGTGGATCGGCAGCAGCTCGATCGTGGTGATCCCCAGGGCCTTGAGGTGCTCGACCGTCACCGAGTGGGCCAGCCCCGCGTAGGTGCCGCGCAGCTCCTCGGGCACCCCGGGCAGCTGGTAGGTCAGGCCCTTGACGTGGGCCTCATAGATGACGGCGCGCTCGCGGGGCACACGCGGGCCCGGAACCACCGGGAAGGTGTCACCGGTGACCACGCCGACGGCGGTGCTTCCGGCCGAGTCCAGGCGCGAGGGCCTCCACGGCTCGGCCGCAGGGACCAGGTCATCGGTGACCTCATGGGCGTAGACGGCCGGCCCCAGGTCCACGTGGCCGTCCAGGGCCCGGGCGTAGGGGTCCAGCAGCAGCTTGCGGGGGTTGTAGAGCAGGCCCTCGTGCGGGTTCCAGGGGCCGTGGGCGCGGTAGCTATAGCGCTGACCGGCACCGACGCCGGGGACGTGCGCGCTCCACAGGCCCCGCGAGGGCCCGTGCATCCCGATCCGGGTCTCCTCCACCACGGCGCCGTCGGCATCCATGGTCAGCAGGCACAGGTCCACGGCCGTGGCATGCGGGGCGTGGACCGCGAAGTCCGCGCCGTCTCCGTTCAGGGTGACGCCCAGCCCGTGGTCGGGAGCTGCGGGCAGGTCGGCGCGCGGTGCTGGAGCGGGCTCTGGCGTCGAAGGCATGGGCCCATTGTCCTGGCGGCCGCTGGTTGCTACCACTTGAAGGGACGTGAGGTCTCCCTCGTGGGAGTGCGCCCCGTCGCGTTCAACCCACCCGCTGTGACTGCCTCGTCATCATCGCGTCGTCTTCATCCCTGTCCTGACGCCGTGTCAGGGTGACTGAGCGCTCAGTGGCGAGATGCCGCTGTTATGGCAACCTTGAGCCCATGAGAATCGTGGTCTGCATCAAGCACGTTCCTGACGTCCAGTCCGAGCGTCGCATCGAGGACGGTCGCCTCGTGCGCGGCGAGGAGGACGTCCTCAACGAGCTCGACGAGAACGCCGTCGAGGCCGCCGTCGCCCTGGCCGAGGAGGCCGACGGCGAGGTCATCGCCCTGACCATGGGTCCGGAGGATGCTGAGGACGGGGTGCGTCGCGCCCTGCAGATGGGGGCCGACTCCGGGGTCGTCGTGGCCGATGACGACCTGGCCGGTGCCGACGTCGTCACCACCGCCCGGGTCCTGGCCGCCGCCATCGAGCGCATCGGCGAGGTCGACCTGGTCGTCACCGGAATGGCCTCCCTGGACTCCATGACCTCCATGCTGCCCGGCGCCCTGGCCGCCGCCCTGCACCTTCCGGCCGTCACGCTGGCCAACCGGCTCGAGGTCGACGGCGGCGCCGTAACCGTCACCCGCACCGTGGGCACCGTCCGCGAGGTCCTCAGTGCGCCGCTGCCCGCGCTCGTCAGCGTCACCGACCAGGCCAACGAGCCCCGCTACCCCAACTTCGCCGCCATGCGCGCCGCGAAGAAGAAGCCCATCGACTTCTGGGATGTTTCCGAGCTCGGCCTTCAGATCGCCGAGCCGGCCGTCGCCGTCGTCGACGACGAGGCCCGACCCGCCCGTGAGGCCGGCATCATCCGCACCGACGCCGGAGAGGCGGGCCGCGAGCTCGCCGCCTGGCTCGTGGAGAACAAGCTCGTCTGACGGCCGGCCGCAGCGCCCGCCCACGTCCCGGCAGGGGCGCTGGACGCCGTCGCGCCGCCCGTCCGCCTCCTACCACTCGCGAAAGAAGCTGATTCCCATGCTCGATGCCCCCCTGCTCGTCCTCGTCGACCTCGAGACCACCGAGGCCGCCCCCACCGGCCCCAGCCTGGAGCTGCTCACCGCCGCCCGGGAGCTGACCAGCGGCGACGTCGTCGCCCTGGCCCTCCAGCCTCTGGGTGAGGCCGCCTCAGCGGCCCTGGCCGGCGCCGGAGCCACCCGCCTGCTGTCCGCCGACCTGGGCGAGGCCGCCCACCTGGCCGCCACCGCGGCCGACGCCGTCGTGGCGGCCGTCGGCGCCGTCCAGCCCGCCGCGGTCCTGGTCGTCTCCGACTACCGCGGCAAGGAGCTGGCCGGGCGGGCCGCCGTCGTGCTCGGCTCGGCCTGCGTCTCCGACGTCACCGCCCTGGAGGCCGCCGGCACCGAGCTGCGTGCCTCCAAGCTGGTCCTGTCCGGCTCCTGGTCCACCACCGCCGGCGTCGCCTCGGGCGGCAATGCACCGATCATCGCCGTGCGCCCCGGGATCGCCGAGGTCACCGGGGCCGAGGGCGCACCCCTGACGGCCGAGCCCCTCGAGGTCCCCGTCAGCGCCGAGGCCGCCGCCGTGCGCCTCGTCTCGCGCGAGGCCACCTCCGTGGCCTCCGGTCCCGCCCTGAGCGAGGCGCGCACCGTCGTCGTGGGCGGCCGAGGAGTGGACGGCGACTTCGACCTGGTCCGCTCCCTGGCCCAGCCGCTCGACGCCGCAGTGGGAGCCACCCGCGTGGCCTGCGACGAGGGCTGGATCGAGCGCAGCGCCCAGATCGGTCAGACCGGTGAGACCATCTCCCCGCGCCTGTACATCGGCCTGGGCGTCTCCGGCGCCGTCCACCACACCAGCGGCATCCAGGGGGCCGGCACCGTCGTCGCCATCTGCGACGACTCCGAGGCCCCGATCTTCGAGATGGCCGACTTCGGCGTCGTCGGCGACGTCACCGAGGTCGTGCCCCAGCTCGTCGAGGAACTCGCCAGGCTGCGCGGCTGAGCTCGTCCTCAACGACCTCGTCCTCAACGACATTGTGGGGGTGCCCCGTCTCATCGACGGCGCACCCCCACAACGCGCACGGGGCGTCAGCTCCTCCGGTGCCCCAGTCCGGTGACCTTGAAGCCGTCCTCACTGGGAGTGAGGATGAGCCAGGCCCCGTACTCGAACTGAGCGCGGTGGTTGGGAAGCGGCTGCATCCAGGGCTTGGACTGATCCTCCGAGGTGATCGGGCACAGGATCGACCCGGGAGCCAGATCCTCAGAGATCACCATGGTCCCGAACAACGAGTCCTTGGGGCCCGCCAGCAGGCAGGAGGCCACCTTGCCTCCCTTGGGCAGGTAGGCGCTGCGCGCCGTGGCGTCACCGGCCTGCGTGGAGCCGGCCGGCTCATCCAGGGAGGAGAGCACCGCGGAGTCGACCTGGTCGGTGACCTTACTGTCCTCCTTAGCGGCCAGGGCGTCGTAGACGGCCTGAACCTTGACCAGTGACGGGCGGTGGATGTCCTGGGTCGGGAGGTGGTAGACGACGTCGAACAGCGCCAGGGACTCACCGTCCCACTGAGCGGCGACGGCGGCCGTCCCCGAACCGGAACAGGCCTTGCAGTCCATGTCCCCGGCGACCATGAGCTGGGGCATGTTGAACAGCACGGTTCCGCCCACGACGCGCAGGTTCTCCATATGGGTTGCCGGAGTGTAGCCGATCTCGTTGCTGCCCTCCATGATGAGGGAGCCGACCATCTGCTTGTCGCCGTTGTAGGCGGCCATGACGTCGAAGGCCGCAGCGGTGCCGCTGTTGCACTCCAGAACCGCGACCGTCACCGGGGAGGAGCCGAAGAAGCCCGGCTGCGCCTCCTTCAGCGCGACGGTGAAGTTGCTTCCGCCAGGACCGTTGCCCGCCGCCGCGGTCGCGGTGCCGCTGGAGAAGGTGAGGCTGGTCTTGTCATCCTTCATCTTCTCGACCACCTGCGACTTCGTCGTGCCGCGGACCACGGAGGCGAAGCCGTCGGCGCAAACGGTCGGGACATCGAGGGTGGTGCCGCCCAGCTCCTCCAGGCTGGGGGCGGGCTTGGCTGCGGAGGTCGGGGCCGAGGTCGGCAGTGCCGTGGCGCGGGGCGAGCTCGAGCCGGAGTCGAAGGTCATGACCGACGTCGTCGAGCCGTTGAAGACCACGACGTAGCCATCGCCGGCCGCCCACGAGGTCACCGGGGTGGAGACCCGCCAGATCGTGCTCCCGTCGACCGGGTCGAGGGCGCGCAGCGAGTCCGGGTAGGCCATGACGAGGGCCCCCTTGCTGGTCTGCCAGCGGGGTACCACCTCGGTGCCCAAGGTGTTGAGAGCGCCCGCGCCCTCGGGGAGCTTGCTCGACCACAGTACGCTGCTGCCGTCCAGGCCGGCCACGGTGACGCCGTCACTGACCACCCAGACATCACGGCTCATCGGCAGGTTGACACTGACGAGCTTGCGGGGCGCCTCGACTCGGGTCGCCCATACCGGCTTGGAGCCGTCGAGCTTCAGTCCCGAGACCTTCTCCCGGTTGACGCTCACGGTTCCGTCGGAGCTGACCGACAGGGGTTTTCCGTCCCCGGGAGTGTCGCTCAGCCGCACCGAGGCGGGTGCCGGTCCCGAGGCCCGCGTGCTCGGTGACGCCGGTGCGCCAGGAGTGGAGGACGGGGCGGCGGAGGGAGCCGCGGGACCCACGGGGTTCGTGGGGGCCATGCCATTGGGGATCTTCGAGGGCCCGCTCTGGGAGGGAGTGGCTGAGCGGGCGTCACTGGGCTGGGGTGCAACCGGTGAGGCGGGCGCTGTGGGGGCCTCGGCGGAGACAGTTGAGGGCTTGGCGGGGGAGTTGATCCCCGAGGCCAGATCGATGCTGATCTGGTCACCGCAGTCCAAGGTCTTGGCGTTCATCCGGCAGTCGAGGTACTGGCCAGCCAGATTATCGGGGATGGGGACCTGCCACGCGGCGTAGGACGATGATGAGCTCGGGTTCAAAGCCACCAGTGCCTCACGTCGATCAGCGATCACCCGCAGGATCGTCAGCTGCTTGCTGGTGATCGTCGTGGTGCCGTTGGCGTCGAAGGGCGCCGCCGCGAGCTCCTTGCCGATGTTGGACAGGTCCTGCTGCGCCTGGAGGATCGGGGCCGTGACCATGGAGAGCGGGTCGGAGCTGCGCGTCAGCGCCCAGATGCCTCCACCGCCGAGCGCCAGGACCAGGGTGACGACGGCGCTGAGGATCCCGAGCCGTGCCCGACGGCGCCGCTGAGGCGGGGGCGGTGAGGTGAGGGCAGGAGGCCCCTGGGGCGGCGCCGCAGGCGGCGGGGTCGTGGATGAGGGGGCCTCCGGGGAAGGCGATTCGGGAGCAGGGGAGTCAGGAGCAGGGGAGTCAGGAGACGGAGACATAACCGCAGCCTAGAAGGAAATGGGCCGGCCGAGAGGCGGAATCAGATTCGTACCGATCGGTTGAATAGACTTCCTGTCGTGCGGGCACATGTCCGTAGGAATGTGCCGTCATGTCCGTATCCGGCACAGCCCGGGTGGGACGTCAGGCGACGGCGTGGCTGGGGGACTGCTCGGACGCGACGGTCGCCTGGGCCAGGACCTGGTCGCCGTCGTCGCCGCCGTAGATGACCAGGCTCTGACCGGCGGCCACGCCACGCAGGGGCACGGCCAGGTCGGCGTGCAGGAGGCCCTGTGCTGCATCGACGCGGACCCTCGCCGGGACCGGGCGGCCGTGGGCGCGCACCTGGACGCTGGCCTCTTGCCAGCCGACGGCGGGGGAGCCGTCAGAATCGGTGATGCCGGTGTCCGGGCCGGTGGTGAGCGGCTCGGGGTCGGCGAGCAGAACGAGCCCGTCGCCGTCGACCGCGGTGCGGCTGAGCAACTCCTCGGGGCCGACGACGACCTCGTTGGTGGCCGGACGCGTCTCGATGACGTAGCGGGGGCGGCCGTCCTCGGCCGGGCGGGACAGGCCCAGGCCCTTGCGCTGGCCGACGGTGAAGCCGAAGTAGCCCTGGTGGGTGCCCAGGACCTCGCCGTCGGGGGAGACCATGGTGCCCTCACTGGCGCCGAGCGAGCGGGTCAGGAAACCGCGGGTGTCGCCGTCGGCCACGAAACAGATGTCGTAGGAGTCCGGCTTGGAGGCCACCGGCAGCCCCCGGGACTCGGCCTCGGAGCGCACCTGCGCCTTGGAGGGTGCGTCACCCAGGGGGAAGAGGGCCCGCGCCAGGCCCTCGCGGCCGGAGACCGCCAGGACGTAGGACTGGTCCTTGGCGGCGTCGACGGCGCGGCGCAGCGTGAGGCCCTCGGTGTCCCCGGGGCGGCCGGAGGAGGCGCCGCCGCTCAGGCGCGCGTAGTGGCCGGTGGCGACGGCGTCGAAGCCCAGGGCCAGGGCCCGCTCCAGGAGGGCGTCGAACTTGACGCGCTCGTTGCAGCGCACGCAGGGGTTGGGGGTGCGCCCGGCGCGGTACTCGTCGAGGAAGTCGGCCACGACGCGCTCCTCGAACTCCTCGGACAGGTCCCACACGTAGAAGGGGATGCCCAGGATCTGGGCGGCCCAGCGGGCGTCGGCGGAGTCCTCGATGGAGCAGCAGCCGCGTGAGCCCGAACGGGTCTGGGCCCGGTTGCGGGTCAGGGCCATGTGGACGCCCACGACCTCATGGCCGGCGTCGACGGCGCGCGCCGCGGCCACGGCGGAGTCGACTCCACCGGACAGGGCGGCCAGGACGCGCACGAGGATCTCCTTCAGGCAGACGGGTAGCCGTTGCTACGGGCCGTGGCAGGCTACCGCAGGTCGGTGACGGCCGGGCAACCGGGGGAGCCCAGAGGGTCTGGTGGTGACCGGTAAAGAAGACGCTGACGACGGAGATGTCATACCTGACGAGTGCGTCACTGGCGCCGGCAGCTTCACCCGGACCCTGTGCGATCAGCGTTGATGCTCAGGGTTTTTCGTCTTCCGTCGGGGGAGTGCAAGCGCATTCTCAGCGTGGCGGGTGAGCGTACGACTGTAGTGCCCAGGCATGTTCCAGCAGCGCCTGCCCAGCGGCGTCATGCTGTTCGTCGGGCTCGACTCGACAAAGGCGTGGCAGTGCGTGCCAGTGTACTCATGGTGCTCTTGCCTCATCGTTCACGAAAGGAGTCGCGATGTCTGATGCGTGGTTGGCCTTCTTGGTGGTTTTCGCCATGCTGGTGGCGATCTGGCGGATAGCAGATGGTCGAGAGCGTCCGATGACGAAGAGCGAGCAGGAACGCATGTTCTTCCGGCAGACCTACAGCCTGTCGATCGATCGCATGCTCTCGGAGAGCCCGCTGGATCGGGACGAGGTACGGCGCCTGCGTGACTCCGGGAGACGAGACGGGAGTGCGCGAGCCATTAGGTACGCACAAGAATGGGACCCCGTTCCTCGGGATATCGCCGCCCAGTTCGTCGACCGCGTGTGAGAGGGGCTGCGCTGGATCGAGAACTGCGTTCTCCGCCCAGGACGTACTTTTCCTCCACACGACTGCTGACGGACTCCAGTCGTTTGGGGGACATCGCAGTCCTCGGTCACCAAGTACGTCCCCGATGACCAAGAACTCGGGATCCAGAGCGGATGGCCAGCAGCATGGCGCTGCTGCGTGGCCGTTGAGGGGCGCTCAACGGGCGGCGAACTCATGACCGGCGCGAATGAGGTCCCTGAGCCAGTCGCTCTGTGCGGCCTCCATCGTCTTGACGACGACGTGGTGGTTCCATCTGTTGGCACTGACCTGGTCGACGCGATGGACGTGCGGATCCTCCACCGGGCGGTCGAGCCTCACGTTGAGGAACAGGGTGCCGTCGCTCGTGCGCTCATAGGCCCAGACCCACAGGAACTTCCGATTGACGGAGAAGCTCACCTGGGCCGTCAGGTGCTTGGTGACGGAACCGAGCGAGAGGGCGTAGGACTCGATCGCCGCGTACATGGCGTTCGATGCCGGCTTACCGCTGAAGTCGCCGATCATCTTGTTCGAGGTGGTGGGCATGCGGTGCTCCTCATCTGCGAGGTCGTGGGCAGATCACGGTGGGTGCCACTGGACACTGAGGCCATACTGCAACATCGCCCTGGCGTTCGTGTCGTAGGGCAGGTGTAGAGATGTAGGCGTAGGTCAAACGGACCTACCTCAACGAGGAGTCCCTACATGTCAACGATTACCCTTGAGCACCTGCTTGATGCCTGCAGCCCGGGCGGAGCCAGCGTCCTGACCTCAGTCACCCCCTTGGAGCCTGCGGCCGGCCCTCATGCCTCAGTCGCTCCGGCCAAGTTCGTCTCCGGCAGCAAGTCCGTGTTCGCCTATGAGCGGCGCTTCTGGAATGGGGAAGCCTTCACCGCTGTCCTCATCGACTCCAAGCAGTCCCAGAACAACAGGTTAGAGGCAGCTGTGTCAGCTGCCATCGCGGATGGGGACCCCATACTGACCCGCACTCCACGCATTGAGCTCCGCTTCGAGGACGGCCAGGTCTACAGCGACCTCGACCTGCCGCACCGGGCCTTCGACGGGCAGATCCGAGCCGGCACCATCAACGGAGAACCGGTGACCTCGGTTCAGGAGTTTCGAAAGCTCCGTGATGCCACGGTGAACCATGCGCGCCCGTTGTTGGAGCGCAGCCCGATGACACTTCTGCTCGGCGGCTGGGACGCCAGTCGCAAGACTCACCAAGGGCGTTACCGCAGCATCCTCGTTGGCGAAATCATCGGCATCCTCGCGGACCAGGAAGGGGGCCCGGAGGCCAACCAGTCCAAGCGCGGAGGAGCACGCATTGACCCCGTGGGGATGCGGATCGATCTGGGGGACAAGGAGCGCAAGGCGATTGCTGAGGCTCAGAAGCACGAGTTGTCTGCGAGCACACATAAGAGTGCTTCCGGTAAGAACGGGAAGGCATCGACCCTGGGACTTGGCGGTATTCCGCCGTCACTGGAGCAGCTCGGCGGTGTCACCTGTCAGGCGATCATTCGTTCCCATGTGCTCAGCTTTGCCGCGCTTCGTGCCCTGCGCTTCGACTCTCCGACGCCGGAAGGCGACGTCGCCTGTCGAGCGCTGCTGGCCGCACTGGCGCTCAACGGCTTGGCGCGTTCCGACGCCGAGCTCCTCCTACGGGCCAACTGCGACCTGGTGGAGACCGGCCCCGCGGTCGTCGCCCTGGACAAGCGCTACGGGCAGAAGGAGGGCTTCGAGCCACTGAGCATCGACCAGGCTCAGGAGTTACTGAGCGCCGCCATTGACCATGCTACTCAAGAGGCGAACCTGACCTGGGATGGTTCGGTCCTCGTCGTTGAGGGCAACCCGGCGATTCTGAACGCTGCGGCTGACGACGCGCAGGATGACTGATGGCTCCTGCTAGTGTTACCGCGCACTTTCCGCTCGGTGTCTACCACGGGCATGCAGCAGACGGCAGCCCCGAGCCGTTCCCTTCGCCGGCTCGGTTGTTCTCTGCCTTCGTGAGTGCCTCCCATACCGGGGTCACTGCGGGCACTGATGGCCAGGTGGCCCCTGATATCGATGAGGCGTTGACCTGGTTGGAGAAACACCCTCCTCACGGTCTGCATATCCCGAGCATGGCTCCAGTTCAGTCAGGCAATAGAGTCGCCTACCGGAAGACGGGCACGATCGAGAAGGATCAGCCTAAGACCGCTGCCAAAGCCATCTCCGACGGCTACGCGATCAATGGTGAGATCGGCTGGCTCTGGGATGACATGCCAGACGGTGTTCGTGACGCGCTCTCTCGGTTGTGCGAGGACGTGCCGTGTCTAGGGGAGATGGACAGTCCCGTGGTCATGAGCATCGAGACGGTGGAGGCGAACTGGCGACTTGACTCTGCCGCAACCGCCTTCACTCCTGGGGGGCTGCGCGTGCAGATTCCCGCACCAGGGCGAACCCGCGTGCTCCGCGAGCTGCATTCTCAGTCCCGGCCGCCTCAAGCCCCGACTGCATCCGCAGACAGGTTCCGTCCCTCGGGAGATTCCGTCAGGGCATTCCCCACCTCCGAGGAGTGCTTGCGAACCGCCAGGTATGCGGAGGTGGGATCGTTGAGACGTCCCGATGGCGATCATTCTCCTTGGAGTGATGTCCTGATCTTCTTGGCCGACGACGGTACCGGGCGGGAAATCACCCCGGAACGCAGGGTGAGCTGGTGCGTTGCCTTCCACCGGGCGCTTGTGGCCCGTATTGGTGATGGGGCACCTGCGCTCGTCACCGGGCGATACCACGAAGGGCTGACAAGGCCAGCCAATCGGCTGGCTATCCAGTACGTTCCCGCGTCTGTGCTCGCTCAGTCAGTGGTCGGAACGGAGCTCGACGTTCCAGGTGCCTTCCTCGTCATGCTGCCCTCCGATGTCAGCGACGACGACGAGGGAGTCGTCCTCAGAGCCCTGGCGGGGATGACTCGGTTGAACTACCGCAGAGATGAGGCGCCGGCGAGATTGCGTCCGGTAGGGGAGGTCTTCGACGCACAGGGCTTTTGGCGCCCACCTGCTCAGGGAACGCGGCGTCTGTGGTCCCCGACACCGGTGGCCGTGCCGGAGGTGACTCGTCAGCGAGGGGACTGGACCTTCGAGGACGCGATCCTCCTGTCCCTCGGATTCGTCTGGCGCGATCGCTTCGATGCTGTTCCCAAAGGCACCCAGGGCTACCGCTCATTGGTGGCCCAGGTACGTGAACGTGGAGCAGGAGTGATGTGGCGCCACCGTGTCACGAGAAATCCGAGCTTATACGTCCACAAGATGCCGCAGGGCGTCACCGCTCAGCCCTACACGGCGCTCATCAGCGCTGGGGACCTCTTGGCGGATACGGGGTTGGCCGCCGTCGGGCAGAGCCGCCACCTGGGCGGGGGGCTGCTGGTACCGGCTGATCTGCCCACCGAACTGGCGCAGAACGTGTTGGGGAGGCGGCCATGATAGCCATTGAGGACTTCGGAGACTTCTTCGAGGCGGTTCACGGAGTTGGGAAGCGGCCGTTCTCGTGGCAGGAGGATCTGCTGAGGCACCTGGTGAATACCGGGACCTGGCCGGAGCAGATCGTTGCGCCGACAGGCGCCGGCAAGTCATCGGTTGTGGAGATGCACGTCTTCGCAGTGGCTCTGTTCGCGGTTGGTGCCGCGGAGCGTGTCCCCAGAAGACTGGCCGTGGTGGTCAACCGCAGGGCGCTGACCGACTCTCATGCCGCGCGCGCGGCAAGGATACGGTGCCTCCTGGAGGAAGCACCCGCGGATGACTCGATCCTCAGTCGCGTACGTGACGCTCTGGTGGGGCTGCGTGTGTTTGAGGCCGAGGACCGTGCACCGCTGGTCACCGCCACCATGCGTGGCGCGGCGGCCACAGATCGGGCCTGGCTCAATGCCCCGGAGGCGTGCGCCGTGCTGTGCATGACCCCAGCGATGTGGGCCTCAAGCCTGCTGTTCCGCTCCTACGGAGCATCCCGGCTGGCGCGCCCCCGGCTGGCGGGGATGCTGGCCCTCGATACTGCGGTGGTGGTTGATGAGGCCCACCTAAGCCGCCAGATCCTTGTGACTGCGCGGAGGGTGGGGCAGTTGTGCGTTCCAAGTGCGCAGCGGCTCGGAATCCCGACGCTCCAGACTGTGGAGATGACGGCCACGCCCTCGGGTGACGCGACGGACATCATCGGCGTCACAACGGAGTCGTTGGCTCATGACGTCCGGTTGGCCGCTCGGGTACGGGCACCTAAGTCGCCTCGGTACGTGGAGACGACCGAATGGCCTATCAACGGGAAGATGACGAAGGCCTATCGCGATGAGTTTGTCTCTCGGGTGCTCGCCGCTGTTGAGGATGCGCGCGAGCTCCTCCCCGACGGCCCTCGGACGGTGGGGTGTGTCCTCAACCGAGTGGACAGCGCAGTTCAGGTGGCGAAGGCCCTCGACGAGCAGGGGCTGAACTGCCGGCTGTGGGTGGGGCGCATGCGCCCCTGGGACCTGGAACGTATGAGGAGGGAGGAGCCTGGACTCTTCGATGTCTCAGGGGCACAGGGCGTGGACGTCCTCGTAGCAACCCAAACCATCGAGGTAGGGGTCGACCTGGACCTGACCCATATGGTGACTGAGCTCGCCTCCGCTAGTGCCCTGGCTCAACGTGCCGGCCGGGTCAACCGGCTGGGGCGGCGTGACCGCGCATGGTTCACCGTCATCGGCCCTCCGAGGGAAGCAGCGTTGAGCAAAGACGCACTGCCGTACCGGAAGGATGACCTGCTCGCCGCTCGCACCTGGATTCTGGACCGTGCCGATGACGGCGACCTGTCTCCTCTCGCGGTCAGCGAGAAGTTGAAAGCACCACCCGCGGAGTCCTCGCGCCGCCTGCTGTACCAGAGGCCTGAGCCCTGGGATGCGGCCCTGTGGTCGAAGACGTCGATGAGGCTCGTCGTCGAACCGGAGCTCGATCTGTGGATCCGTGATGACCTCGACCCCGAGACCGGAACAGTGGGTCTTGTCCTGAGGGATCTGAAGGATCTGCCTGAGGTGACGGCGTGCGAGACCTTGGTGACTGAGGTGCCTCCGCAGGACTGCGAGGTCTACCCCATGACCATCGCCACCGCGCGGAAGGTGGTGCAGCGGCTGAGAGAGCATACGGACCATCCTTTGGGTCGGTCGGTGTTGTGGCGAGACGGGGCGATCCTGTCCCAGTGGCAGACGATAATTCTCGAGGATGAAGGGGGAGGCAAGAACGCGTCTCGTGCGCTTCGCCCCGGCGACCTCCTCATTCTGGATGCCTCGATACCGCTTCTGACCTCCGGAGTTGTCACAGACGCTGGTGGGGAACGGGGCGAGCCGGTTCCCCACGGGGAACTTGACGGTGTTGTCGACGTCGTGACCGCTTCCGATGAGTTGCGCTGGCTGGCGGATCTGGAACCGGATGAGCTGAGTGACATGTTTCCGGGGGAGACAGTGGTGTGGTCTCCAGGTCGGGATGAGGGCGACGTACCGGCATGGATGGTGAGGCGCAGCACCGTGACACCGGACGATGATTCCGACGACCGTTCCACCTGGTCCGTGAGCCACCGGGTGCTCCTTGCGGACCACAACGCGGCGGTCGCCGCCCGTGCGGAGGCGCTGGCCGGCGGCATCGGTATTGAGTCGATGCCTGCGACGGCCTTGACTGAGGCCGGGGTCTGGCACGACGTCGGAAAGAACGATGCTCGTTTCCAGAGGCTCCTGTGGCGGGGTGATCCCGATGGCAGGGAGGTGCTTGCCAAGAGCGGGGGCCGCAGTACATCGCTGGCGGCCGTGCGCCGCGCATGGGCCGATGCTGGACTCCCCGCGGGATGGCGCCATGAGTTGGCCTCCGCGGCCGCCTACTGGGAGCAGACTGAGCCCAACGGCGTCGAGCGGGAGCTACGGGACCTGGTTACCAGGCTGGTGGGAACCAGTCATGGTCGTGGCAGGCCCCTGTTCGACCACGACCCGACCACTGCGGGCCCAGACCATGCCGATGCCTTGGAGGAGCTGGTGGGTGAAGGCGAGTGGGAGTCCCTGATTGACCGCACCGACAGGCAGTGGGGTCATTGGGGGACCGCCTACCTCGAGGCACTGCTGCGTGCCGCCGACTGCACGATCTCCAGGGAAGGGAAGTGATGGGGATGATCCTTAGCGGAGAGATCACCAGTGCGCTGACCACCTTCGCCGGGCTTGGACTGGCGCTCATCCTGGAAGGTGACGGAGCCGAGCGCGTCCGGCTCGGCTGGACTGACGCTGCTGAGCCTCAGATGGTTGTCACCGCCGACGGCTACGACGACGAGGCCGTCGCGGTTGCTGTTCATGAGCACGCCACGGCACGTTCGGTTTCGGGAAGCTGGATTGACTGCAATCTTCAAGCCGCGCCTTGGAACGGAAATAGCGCCCTCTTCAGTCCGCGGGTGAAAGCGCCTCAGTCTCTACCACAGTGGCGGTCTCTGCAGACTGAGCGGTTGCAAAGGGTCGATCACGAGGTGGAGGACAAAGAACAACTCAAGCGTGACATTGATCTTGAACTGATAGGAGCGCTAGGGGAACCTGCCTACTGGCGTTTTGCCAACAACGGTCCTAGACCGGATGAGGGGGCAAACCGATGGGAGATGAAGACGCGTAACCGTGGTGAGGACTTCATTCGCAACCGACTGCGACAGCTAGCTCAGATTGTCGCCGATCGGGATGCTAGTGCCATTGCCTCTGGGCTCATTGGCCAGAGCGTCAAGGATGAGGCTTACAAAGGGAAGCGCTCGGACGAGTCCAGGACTGCGACTGGGCTGACCTCGCCACGGTTTACCGACAGTGCGCTCGCCTGGTGTGCTCTGTGGGGGATCTCGTCGTTCCCTGTCATCCACCGACTCATGGGGGCCTCCGTCACCGCCGGGGCAGTGCCGATTGGCAAGTTCACCCCGATGCACCTGGTGCTCCCAGTACTCGTCGGGGCTCATACGCTGGGAAGGTGGCAGGCAGTGGTGGTCTCAGAACAGGTCATTCAGGCTGCGACGAGCAGGGAATCGGCTGCTGCAGCGAGATCGGCATGTGCGTGGCTTGCAGCGCACGGTGCCCGAGCGACCCTGACGTTCCATGTCAACGTCAGTGATAACCCCAATGCTCCGGAGCGTTCGCTGGGTGCGGGGAGGCTGGAGGCGCTGAACTGAACGAGGAACCGGCCGTCCTTGAATCGGAGCGCCAGGGCGGCTGGCAGTCATGCATGGTGGGCGCCGGCACGGTTGCCTGTGTGGGCGCCCACCAATGCGGTGAATTCTTTGCCGTTCCGACCTATGTCCTGAAGGTTCCTCAGGGCGCGCCCAGGTGGTGGGCTGACGTATCGCCACCGTTATATCTGTCAAAGGAGACAGATTATGGAGGCTAGCGTGGTATTGGACCCGATTCCGATCGGTCTCGTGGTGCATACCGTCTACTGCCCGAGGCGAGCCTGGCTCGAATCGGTGGGGGAGAAAACGGACACCATGCAGATGCAAACTGGACTGGACGCTCATCGGCGCGTAGACAATGCCGCGGAGAGCAGAGCGAACGAACATCGGGCGGTGAACGTGCGCTCAGAGCGCCTTGGGCTATCCGGGCGTTGTGACGTCATCGAGGGTGCGGATGATGGTCCGCTGACCGTTGTGGAGTACAAGGCCACTCCGGTACGGCGCCGCCCTGAAGTCACCTACGCCAACCGGCTCCAGCTCGCGCTTCAGACTCTTTGTCTCAAGGAGATGGGGCGAGAGGTCCAAGGGGCAGAGGTCTACTTCACCGGGCATCGCCGGCGAGTGGAGGTCGCCTTGACCGATGCTGACTTCGCTCGGGCCGAAGAAGCGGTCGCACGTACGCGTCGTCTGATTGGGGCACCGCAGGTGCCTGAGCCCCCTGATGATGACTGTCGATGCCAGTGGTGCTCCCACGTTTCGGTGTGTCTGCCTTCTGAACATCGATATGAGAACGCCCGGCGGCGGGTTGTCGCCTCCGCCCCCGACGCCCAGATCCTCCACGCGGCCACTGCAGGATCGAGGGCGTCTCTCAACAGTGGACGAGTCGAGGTCACTAAAGCCGGAGAGCGTCTTCTCAGAGTGCCGATTGAACGGGTACTCGGTCTGGTGGTCCATGGGAATGTCGACGTCTCCTCGGCTCTGCTGCGTGAGTTGTGCTGGCGCGACCGGTGTGTGGTGTGGTGCTCGTGGTCCGGTCGAGTGATCGGCTGGTCGCAGGGCGCGGACTCTCCTAACGGGCTCCAGCGTGTGCGCCAGCATGTTGCCAGCGCCGAGGGGCGGCTGGACATCGCCCAGCAGATGGTCTCAGCAAAGATCGCGAACCAGGCGACGCTGCTTCGGCGCAACGGTGAGGCCGCTGATGCAGTGGAGCGGATGCGTCGCCTGCAACGTGACGCCGTCTGCGCGCCGTCGTTGGCGGACTTGCTTGGGGTTGAGGGTGAAGCTGCCGGGCTCTACTTCGATTCCTTCCCGACGATGCTCACTGGAAATACGGCGGCCTTTGCAGCCTCCCGGTGGAGGGGAAGACGACGCCGACCAGCGCCCGACCCCGCCAATGCGGCCCTGGACTACACCTACGCCCTGCTTCTAGGAGACTGTATTCGCTCACTGGTGGCCTGCGGTCTGGATCCACATGCCGGTTTCCTTCACTCCAGTTCCCGTAACAAGCCCGCCCTGGCGCTCGACCTCATGGAGGAGTTCAGGGCGCCGGTGGCAGATTCTGTTGTCGTGCGTGCCTTTCGCAACGGTGAACTGACCGAGCAGGACTTTTCAGTAGAGATGGGAAGTTGCAGGATGACGGATCGCGGGCGCAAACAGCTGATCTCCGGGTTCGAGCGCCGCATCGAGACTTCCTTCCGACACCCGGTCTTTGGTTACGACGTCACCTGGCGGCGAGCCATTGAGGTCCAGGCGCGACTCGTGCTCGGGACCATCGACGGGACTCAAGCGGCCTACAAGGGAGTGACGGTGCGCTGATGCGTGATGATGTCAGACGTGTTCTCGTGGCCTACGATGTCCCGTCCGACCGGCGCCGAACGCGGGCGGCGAAGACTCTGTTGAAGTACGGGGACCGCATCCAGTACTCCGTGTTCGTCGTGGATGCGGCGCCGGCCAAGCTCCTGCGGATGCGGGGCGAGCTGGAAAGAGTTATCAAGACGGACGAGGACTCCGTGCTCCTGTGCGACGTCGGCCCGCTGTCCTCAGTCGATGAACAACGATTCTCCTATGTCGGCCTGACCAGGACGATCACGCCAGAGGGGCCGCTTATTGCCTGATGCGAGCGCTCCGGTGCTCGAGGATCCCCGGGCAGTGCTCGCAGCGGTAGAACGTTGAAACGGCGAGGAATCTGTGAGGTGGGGTGAGGAGTGGGGTGGCTGAGCGGGAGTCCGAGCGCGGAGCGCTCGCGAAGCCTCCTCAGATGGGCGTGGTGGCGGGCTATACTGAGCGGACCGTCGCAGTTCCTTCGGGAACTGCACTTCATTAAGGCTGGTCGCCGGTCCAGGTGCCCACGAACGTGCCGGAGTCGCAGTTCCTTCGGGAACTGCACTTCATTGAGGCAACAATATGCGCGCAACCGTTCAGGCTACGCAGGGGTCGCAGTTCCTTCGGGAACTGCACTTCATTGAGGCTCGAAGAGGATGGAAGCCGCGTCGGCTGCGATAGGTCGCAGTTCCTTCGGGAACTGCACTTC